>JAHEAD010000013.1 GCA_019721075.1 Candidatus Sysuiplasma jiujiangense | reverse complement strand
TCTGAAGGCGGATGTGCACAATGTGAGGCAGTGCTGCTACCTCACGTACACACATCCGGAAATGCTGAAAGGGACCGAACAGTAATTTTGTCCCAAAGCTGACAGGGCTGTTCTGCCATTAGACGCAGATTCTTTCCGGCGCAGGGACGGGTCTCACGCAACACTTCACTGAAGCCAGGACGCAGCCACGGGACACCGTCATGAAGTTCGCCGGACTTTCCGTCTCACCAGGGGAGAAACGATGCATCCGGCATTGAGATTTCGCTGTCCGCTGATATGCTCTTCAACTGCCGGTAATATATACGGCCGTAGACATTTACGGCATGCTGAACAGGCACTCTCTGCCGGCATTCCTTCCTCCGTCATGTCGTAAAGAGACAGGGATGAGATGAGTATGGGCAAAATTGTCTACGCTATTTTTTCCTCTCATGGGCCTGACCTGCTGACGCTGGGCAGAGGCATCTTTGACTCCTTTGAGGAAAGGGAAAGAAAGGTTGTGGAAGCTCTGGAAGCATGTTCTGAAAATATCCGTAAAGTGAAACCGGATGCAGTGATTGCAATTTCTCCTCACTGGTACACGGGTGGCAGATTTCTGATTGATGGCTCCAAAAAACTTCCCTGCATTCAGGACTATTACGGATTTCCGCCAAACTTTTACAGTTTCAGGTACGATGCGGCGGGTGAGCCGGAGCTGGCAAAGGCGATTGCCGATTCTCTTGTCAGGGATGGATTTCAGGCAGAGCTCACCGGAGGGCGCGGGCTGGACCACGGTCACTGGGTCCCGCTGCATTATCTGCTTCCAGAAAGGAATGTTCCCGTCGTCCCTCTTTCAATAACAGGTCTTTCTGCTGAGGAGCACTACAGTTCCGGTATTTCGATAGCACACGCCCTGGATGGTTACAGCGGGAGGATTGCAATCCTTGCCACGGGTGCCCTACTGCACAGAATGGATCTCATTACCTCCTTTGAGCTGCACGACGAATGGCCGGAAGGGGAAATCTTTCTTAAGCACATCGGAGAGGCATTGAGCACGATGGATGTTGAAGCCATAAAATCCATGGCGTCCGGACGAAATGAGGCCGGACCGGAGGCTGGACTGAGAACACTGATGCTTCTCCTTGGTGCACTGAGCAATACGGAAGTGCATGCAAACGTGCTTTCTGCAACACGCATTGCAACATACACCTCAAACAACGTAATCGAATTCATTACGGCAAACCGCTGATTTCAAATGCTTTGTCGGATGACACACATTAATTCCTTCAAATGCCCAAAGTCAACGCGGGAAGACGTTTTATGGCGGCAGCAGATTTTCCATCCGGGTCATCGAAATAGACTGAACTAGTGCCGTTTTCCCGTCTCCCGCTGTGGGTTATGTGCACCTGCCCAGATAGATCCTGCCTGCAGCTTAAGGCACAGCCGGCTCACAGGTTGAATGCCCCCGCCCGATCTCATCCCGCCGGCCGGCAGCGGTTTCTTCAGTTCGAAATTACAAAACGATTTTTTATTTCAGATAGACGCCGGTAATGATGTAGGATACGCCGAAAACTATATTGACAATTCCTTTCAGAATTGACAGGACAGCTCCGACACCGCCTATGCTGTAGAAATTCAGTATATCTCCAAGCGGAATTATTATGATCGAGATGAAAAGCCCGCCAAGGAGTCCCAGCCACAGCAGTGCCCTGTGCTCTCCGGATGAAATACGATGCAGGAAGAGGAAAAATGACATGTAAACCAGTGAATTCACGATCATGGCCATGACCATGAAGGCAAGAAGCGATGCCGGCGGGGCGGCGACAGCCGACGGTCCAGCTGCGACTACAGAAAGGGAGAGGGACTGTGACACTGTCCTGACTCCGGTCAGAAATCCCAGCAGCTGGGCAAAAACATACAGTGCCATGCCAAGCAGTACGTTCCGCCTCTGCTCCGTTCCGAGCGCCCATGATTCAACAATCACAAGCGCAACGCCTGCGATCGCCAGCAGGTCGCCTGCGAGAGCATTGACAGGAAACAGAAAGATATCGCTGAAAGCGGCAAGCATGAAAGCAAGACCTATCAGGAAGGCGCCGAGTCCTATAATTCTCATGCCATGACGCCTGATTCCAGGTTTCAATTCAATTCACAGCCCTGCGCTTACCTGACTGCTTATTCTATTAAATACATCACGTTCAGAGACGGATACGCCAAGCCTCCAAAAATGAGCTGCATCCGCCTGATGGGATTTTGTTTCGCCGCCGGCGCATCACTGTCTGCTTATCGCCTCATTCAGCTTCCAGAGCCTGTCTCCGACATGAAAGAGTGATTCGGCATATTTTCCCTTCTCTTTTCTTCCGAAGAGTGAGCTGTCCACGATGCACCTGCCTATTGCGAGGGGCCTTCCGTATTTCTCCTCACGTATCCAGACCGTCTGGCCCTTTGTAATGTTTCTGTCCCCGTCCAGGACGCCCGGTCCCATGATATCAGCTCCGTTGACCACAAATTTGACAGCGCCGGAATCCACAGTGAGATAGAGACGGGTTGAGCCGAATCTGAGCAGCCCGTTGAGAGAGAGGAAGGGCGAATTCTCAATGTCGATTGCAATGATCTCATTGTTCAGTATGTAGACTTTCTGTTCAAGGCCGTAAACTTCGGCCATTTCGACAGGATCGGCATCCGAAAATGTCACCGTTCCGAATTTTCCATCCAGGTCAGAAGCGAGGGATGAAATCTCTTTCTGCCTGAGTCTGTGCCTTCTCCTTATTCTCAGTTCATCCGCCATGATATGCAACCGGATTGTCTGACCTCCAGTTAACCGTTTCGAGATCTGTGCTATTCCGGCATGCAGGATCAGGCTGACACATTTAATAAAGAAGCACGTCAATAGACTGCAGGATGCCTGTCGTCGGAGAGATAAACTGCAGCAGTTGCGGAACTGTGAACGGACCCGGTTCGTCATTCTGCAAAAACTGCGGAAGCAAACTGGAAGACAGCGTGCGCTACTGTCAGTCGTGCGGCAAACAGCTGCCAAAGACGTCTGTTGCCCTCTGTCCCGCATGCGGAGCCGTAATTGTCCGGCCGGGGCCGGGGTCTGCGGCACCTGTTCCGGAGGCCGCTGCAGTCTCTCCGGCGCAGGGGTACGGAAACAGCAGTTATGCGAATGTGTCTCCGGACGGCCGGTTCGTCGCGATCCCGCCGTCAGATGCTGATTTCAGCGTGCTTCGCAAGATGAAACTCTTCGGACTGATCGGAATGATAGAACTTGCGGCATCGATGGTGCTGCTGTCAACGGCCGGGTTGAGTTTCCCGCTTTTTTTCGGTCCGGGAAGGACTGGTCTGATTGGCGGATTGACAATCGCTGTAGGATTTGCCGCCATAGCCGAACTGGCGCTGGAGATTTATTCAATTTTTCTTGCGTGGTCCGCATTCAGCATACTGTCCGGAACGGACAGCAGGTTCACGACGCCGGCAAAACTCGTCATGCTCATGATAATTGGCGTAATCGCAGCAGCGGGAGTGGTTTTGTTTTCAGCCGTACCCGGACTTTTTAACACTCCCGGAGGACTGATACTTCTGATTGCAATGCTGCTGGTGCTCGTGGTCTTCCTGCTTCTGGGACTCATCGGTCTGCTGCTTGGAATATGGAGACTGGGCACAAGATACAGAGACGACGGCTTCAAGGTGGCGGCGGTGATGTATCTGATACCGTTCCTGTCCGTCGTCGGTGCAATTCTGGTTTACGCGTCGTCATCCTCCCTGATCAGGAAATTCCAGAGGAGAAAACAGTAATGATTTCCGGGAGACGTCCTGTCAGACTGAAGCGGCTGCCGGCGGACGCAGGACAATTGGGTTAAAATACTGTGAGACGCAATTGCGGTCCGTGGACTATTACAGCGAACTCATGGAGGACATAAGGTCCGACAGAATAACGGATGCGCAGTCGTTCGAGCGGCGGAAGATCCAGCTCTGCAGAAAATACAGCCTGGAATCCATACCACCGAATTCGGACATACTCAGCAGAACGCCTCCTGAAATATTCGAAAAGGTCCTGCCGATAGTGAGGCTCAAGCCGTCTAGGACAATCAGCGGTATAGCGTCTGTTGCAATAATGACATCGCCCTACACCTGCCCTCACGGGACATGCATATACTGCCCCGGAGGGGTTGACAACAATTCGGCCCAGGCGTACACCGGCAAGGAGCCCGCGGCGAGGAGAGCGGGAATGAACGATTTCGACCCCTACAGGCAGGCGAAATCGAGAATTGAGCAGCTGAACGCGATAGGGCACTCCACAAACAAGATTGACCTCATCATTATGGGCGGAACATTCACTGCAAGGACTGAGGAGTACCAGGAGTGGTTCATCAGAAGGGCATTTGATGCAATGAACGGTTTCGATTCGAAATCCATAGAGGAGGCGCATGCCGCCAATGAGAAGGGCGCCAACAGATGCATAGGAATGACGGTGGAAACAAGGCCTGATCAGCTCAGCCGGAAACAGATAGAGCTTTCGCTGAGGCTGGGCACCACAAGGGTCGAAATCGGCGTGCAGTGCATATTTGACGAAATACTGAAAAGGGCAAACAGGGCGCACGACGTCGGGAGCACGATTGAGGCCACCCGGAGGGTGAAGGACAGCGGTATGAAGGTGGGCTACCACATGATGCCTGGACTGCCGGGAATGACGGATAAAATGGAGCTGGAAAATTTCACCCGCCTGTTTTCGGACAGCGATTTCAGGCCGGATATGCTGAAAATATACCCCACACTGATAATCGAGGGGACGCCGCTGCATGAAATGCACCGGAAGGGACTGTACGAGGAGTATACGCTGGAAAAGGCGGTCAGGCTGCTGGCCGAAGTGAAGAGGGACATACCGAAGTATGTCAGAATCCAGAGAATACAGAGAGACATACCGGCACCGATGATAAGCGCAGGCGTGAAGAAGAGCAACCTCAGGGAACTGGTGCGTGACGAGATGGAGAGGAGAGGATGGCGCTGCAACTGCATCAGGTGCAGGGAGGTCGGTCATCTGGGTATTGCGGAGGACGAAATAAGGCGCGGAAATGTTGATCTCAAATACATGAAATATGAGGCAAGCCTCGGTACAGAGCATTTCATATCGTTCGAATGTGACGATGCGATTGTAGGCTACCTTCGGCTGAGGCTGCCGGAGACAGGTCCGTCGTATATAAGGGAGCTGAAGGTATTCGGGAGGGTCGTTCCTGTCGGGGAAGGGCATGGCCCGGACTGGCAGCACAGGGGCTATGGAATGAGACTGGTTGAGGAGGCCGAGTCGATATCAAGGGATGCAGGTTACAGAAGCATAAGGGTAACCAGCGGTGTCGGAGTGAGGGAATATTACAGAAAGCTCGGATACTGCAATGACTCCTTCTATCTCGGAAAACAGCTTTGAGACGCAGCCGGCTTTTTATTCTTATTGAAATTCAGTTGGAATAATTATTAAGCACCATGCCGATAATAAACCGCTGAGTCACTGTAATCACACCGGGAATAAATTGAGGCTGGAAGAGGAATATCGATGAGCTGCCTGCTTTGTGGAGATGAAACATTCGGCGGGGATGCGATATGCACCTCCTGTGCATACAGCAACCTCGGGGACGGATGGTACACTGCTGAGGAGGATGACGGCTACTTCAGGCTGCAGTCTATTGGCCTGCTG
This sequence comes from Candidatus Sysuiplasma jiujiangense, assembly GCA_019721075.1. Classification (NCBI taxonomy): domain Archaea; kingdom Methanobacteriati; phylum Thermoplasmatota; class Thermoplasmata; order Candidatus Sysuiplasmatales; family Candidatus Sysuiplasmataceae; genus Candidatus Sysuiplasma; species Candidatus Sysuiplasma jiujiangense. The sequence goes on along the minus strand of JAHEAD010000013.1, from coordinate 64,889 downwards.
GCAGCTGTTCTTACGGACGGAGACATCGTCCTGACAGAAGGCGTTGAGCCGTTTGACAGTTTTATTTCCTCCCTGCCCGACACGGAGGACGGTTACAGGACGGCGATTGCGGTAATGACCGGCATACTTGACCACATGCGCCTTGGGGAGAAGGAGCATTTCGCACTGCCTGCATTCGGGCACGTGTCGAAACTGCTGGAAAGACTTGAAAGCTACGAGCAAACCTTTCCGCACCTGGCGGATGACTCATTCTATCGCGGCATGTCAACGCTTTACACGGCGGCAGCCAGGCTGTTCTACCTGCCACTCGCTCCCGAGGGGTTCTCGGAAAGCAGGAAGAGAGCCCTTGTGGAGAAAGCTTCCTACTGGGAAAGCAGGCTCTCCGCCGGTGCAACAGGTTCTGCGCAAATTCCTTCCGTTGACAATAAAGCAAGCGTCAGCCTCGAAACGCCGGCTGTGAGCGCAACCGGGACAGCCGTAGAGAATCTTCTTCCCATGGTCGAAGCGCTGAAATCGCGCATAAGGAATATGGAATCGGCAATCAGCCGGATACAGGAAAGGACGCATTACCTGAAGGCGACCGCACCTTCCAGACCAGCGCAGGCAGAGGAGCAGAATGCCAGCATGGAAACGGAAGACAGCGCATCCGCTGAGGAAGGAGTGCTTCTGCTGAAGAGGGCGAAGGTCGATATGCTTTCAGGACGCTATCAGGAGGCACTTTCCGGCTATCTGCTCAAAGTAGGCGGATTTCCGTCCGATGGCGATGACCTCGTCGGCGCTGTCACTGCAGCGCTGAGATTGAAGGACTGGGAGAAGGCGCATGAAGCCGTTGAACTGTGCCTGCGCAGGGGCATAACAGAGAATGCGGATCTCGCCAAATCTGTTTTTGCCTGGCATGAAGGAAAATGGGGCATGGCACTGCAGCTTGCCGACGGCGAAATCGTCAATGCGAAGTCGTCAGCCGCATTTATCTTCAAGCTGAACATATGCGCGCAGTACGGCCTTGCCGACAGGGAAAGGGAACTGAGGGAACAGCAGAAGCTGGTGGGCGACATCCAGTCCGGTGCAAACCTTATTTCAGTATTTTATCTGAGTCTTGGAATGTGGGGCGCTGCGATGCAGTGCATCAATGTCACGCCTGCGGACGAATGGACAGACGAGACATTTTCGGCGTTAGGAATGGCGCTCGAGGAAAAGGGCGACATCGCAGGCGCACTGCGAGCATATGATGATGCCCTCAGGATCAACGGGCACAACAGCACCGCGCTGATCAGAAAGGGAATGATGATGTCCCGCTCCGGTGACCATTCAGATGCGCTCAGACTCTTCCGCGAAGAAACATTTCTCTGGCCCGCGACTGCATGGCTCATATCCGCCGAGCTGCGTTCCCTGAACAGGGGTGCGGAGGCACTGGAACTGATCAGGACAGCGGTCGGCGAAGATGCAACAAATCTCAGGCTGGCAAAGGCCGGCCTGGCGCTTGCGGCCGAACTCGGCAAAGCAAAGGAGAGGCGCTATTTTGCACAGCTGATAAGGGAGGCAGGGAAGGGTTGAGCATCTCGGATACATCTGCCCGTAACGGCAGTGCCGCTGAGGCTGCCGAGGTCCTTTCGCATATGCCGTTTGACGGTTTTGTCTCTGTATGCACTTCCGCCGCCGCCCTTCTGGGCGTCAGGGTGCAGAACAGGGTGTTCCATGACGAGAGCTTCGTCCTCACCGGAGAAAGCGGGGGAAAGAACTGCTCTGTCATCTGCCTTCTTCCCGGCATCAGGGCCAACATGCGCCGTATTGCTGCCGCTGCAAGGAGGGAGAAGAGGAAAGGCAGGACTGTCATCGTTCTGTCAGCAGAAAAACTGGACTTTGACAGGGCGGCAGTTGACAGAGCCGTGACGGGAGAGGCATTCGTCAGACTCGCGTCGAAAACGGCAGACTACACGGAAGACAGGCGTAATGCGGCTGCAGCCGCGGGCAGAGGCGGAAAGGGAGACGAGAAAGAGAGGCGCTTCAGGGACATGATGATGTACGCGAGAGGGAGATTCGATGCAGGTGACTTCGGCGAGGTCATCAAGACGCTTGATCTCCTCGCAGATTTCAAACCCGGTTCCGAGGAGGTTTACAGGCTGCGCGGTCTGGTCTATCTCAGGGAAGGCAGAAATGACGAGTCGGCTGATCAGTTTGACAGGGCGATAACACTCAACGGCAGGAACGCCGACAACTGGTTCGGGAAGGCCTCGGCACTTTATCAGAAGGGGGATTATGCCGGCGAAATCGAATGCTACGACATGATACTGAAAATTGATCCGATGCACAGACGGGCGCTTCAGAACAAGGGCGTTGCTCTTCAGAACATGGGAAGGCCCGGCGAAGCGGCCCGCGTCTATGAAAGGGCGCTCAGGTATTCGCCCCATGATCCGGATCTGCTGCGCAATCTTTCACTTGCGTATTACGGAACCGGCGAAACAGGCAGGGCAATCGCACTGCTCGACGGCATAATTTCAAGGAACCCCTCGGACGAACGTGCAATCAGAACCAGGGGGCTGATACTCGCGGAACAGAACATGCCGGGCGCGATTGAAACACTGAAGAAGTACCTGGAGATGAGGGAGGAGGCGGCCGTCATCGGCGTCGTAGCCTCACTATACCTCAGGCAGGGAGATCTCAGGGAGGCTGAAGCATATTCGAAACGGGCTCTGGAAATAGACAGGGAAAACGAAATTGCAGTGCAGACGCTTGAGGAGATCAGAAAACAGGCCGAAGGACCAGGCGCCGTTCAGGAGGAATCCGTTGCCGCCGCTGCAGCGGCTCAAGGCCCGGCGGAAGCGGCGGAAAGCGGCGGCTCGCATGCACATGCGGTGGAAAACAGGGCGGCAGGGCTTACGGCGCAGAGCGCATCAAGGCTGACATCTGAAGAGATCTGCGATATTTTCAGCAGGGAATTTGCCGATGGCGAGCGGAGGCATCAGGCGCTCTTCCTGCTGAGCAGGATTAAGACAGCGGAGGCGGAGGCAGCACTCGGAAGGATCCTGCGGGAAGGAAACTTCGTGGAGCAGTCAGGCAGCACTGTTTCCGCAGCGGTTGCCGAGAAATTCGCATATCAGAGCGGAGACTTCGGCCTCGCCGCAAATATAGCGGAACAGAGAATAGCGGCAGGGGACGCGGAGGAATGGAAATACAGGCTTATTTCCTCCCTGTTCAGGCAGTCCAGGTTTGAGCAAACCATCCCGCTGTGCCTGTCGCTGCCGGAGCGGACGGGGATGGAACTCGCCGGAGCCGCCTACCTGATGCTTGGCAGATACTCGAAAGGAGCAAGAATTCTGAGGAAATGCGGCGGAAACAGCAGTATTGCGGCAAACTGCCTCGGCATTCTGCAGATGCGTTCGGGGAATTACCAGGAGGCACTCGATCTTTACACGGGGATAGCGTTCAGGAACCCGGCGGAAGAGAACAACCGTGCAATAGCACTTTATCTCAGGGGCGACAGGGCTCTCGCCGCCGAACTCCTTTCACGCCTGAAGAACGATCGGCTGTGGCAGCACCGCTACAATCTGGCCATGATGCTGATGGAGAACGGCAGGTACGCGGAGGCTGCGAGAGAGATGAGGGCTGCGGCGGATCTTGAAAAAAGCGCATTGACGGCCACCGGACTCGGAACCGTTCTGGCGCTGTCCGGAAATCTGGCGGATGCAAAAGAGCAGTTTGAGAATGCCCTTTCGCTTGATTCGGGCTACTCCCCGGCAGTCCGTGCCCTCAGGAAAGTGAACAGGCTGATGGCACGGGGCGCCTGAGGCGGACAGTGTGATAATATTTTATCATGCCCGCCTTAAGGGTCCTCCATGAAGATCAGGGCGACTTCAAGGGCATCCGGAATGGAGTATGCAATAAGAGATATTGTCCTTCCCGCCAGGAAACTGGAGAAGGAGGGGACGGAAGTCATCAGAATGAACATAGGAGATCCTGACGCCTATGATTTTGACACGCCGGAGCACATCAAGAGAGCACTGTTCGACGCGGTACTGGACGGTTACAACGGTTACGGCGATTCGGAAGGCGACCCTGAGCTGCGTCAGGCCATCTGCGAAAGGGAAGGGAGGAAGAACGGCAACAGGGTGGAACCTGAGGACGTTGTGGTAACGGCCGGAATAACTGAGGGAATTCAGCTGGCACTCGGGGCACTTATTGACAGCGGAGACGAGCTGCTCGTGCCGGGTCCGACGTATCCGCCGTACTCGTCCGTTACAAAATATTTCGGTGGAAAGGCTGTACCCTACAGGACAATAGAGGAGGAGGGCTGGAGGCCTGACACGGCAGACCTGCGTTCAAAGATAGGCGCGGGGACAAAGGCAATACTGATCGTCAGTCCCAACAATCCGACGGGTGCCGTCTGGAGCGAGAAGGATCTCAGGGAGATATGCGACATAGCGGGGGAGCACGGCCTGCCTGTCATTTCCGACGAGATCTACGATATGCTTGTTTACGAGGGGAAACATGTCTCGCCGTCCTCCGTTTCCAGGGACATTCCCATGCTGATACTCAACGGCTTCTCCAAGAGCTACCTGGTAACGGGCTGGCGTGTGGGATACGCGATATTCCGTGATGCAGGCGAAATGCTGTCCGGCTTCAGGGAGGCTTTCCTGAAACAGGTCAGGGCGCGCCTCTGCGCAAGCAATCCCGCACAGAGGGCAATGATTGCGGCGCTCAACGGACCGCAGACGCACGTAAGGGAGATGGTAAGGCAGCTTGCAGAAAGAAGAAATTATGCGGTGAAGCGGATTAATGAAATGGACGGCCTCTCGGTGACAAAGCCGCGGGGCGCGTTTTACATATTTCCCAAGATAGAAAGCGGGAACTGGAAAAATGACATGGAGTTTGTGCTGCATGTGCTCGACAGGGGGCATGTGCTGTTCGTAAACGGTTCTGGATTTGACAGCGAATACGGGAGGATGCATTTCAGGTCGGTGTTTCTTCCCCCAAGGGAAGTGATGGAGAAGGCCATGGACGGACTGGAGCATGCGCTGCACGCAGCGCGATGAAAGCACGGGGAACAGCAATTCTAATAACGGCGGAAGACATAGAAAGCTGTCATGAGCGACAGTATCAGGAAAACTGTGGAGATGCATCTCACCGAAAACACGAAATGCTACAATCACTGCGAATCGCCGGCCACGCACCATTTCATCAGGGACGACACGGCATGCTATGCCTGCAGCGGCGGTTATGTTTCAAAGATCATAATGTACGGCAGCCAGGCGGATGCCGCAGGGCTGAGAAACTTCGTCGACGGCCTCTTCAACGGTGCTGCAGACATCCGGGACGAGGACATAAGGGTGGCAACGAGACACCCGTGGGAACTCGGGATTGAGGGGACAAGTTCAGGGAACACCGTTCTCAGGGAGGCATACTGGAATCAGAATTACAGGCGTGGAATGTCCGGAGAGACTGACAGGATTACGCTCTACAGGTGTGTGTCATGCGGCAAACTCTTCACGCAGGCATACAGCAGGGAACCTGCAAGATGCGAAGACTGCAAAGGCGGGGGAAGGGCGGCCGACGGGGTGAAGAGGGTGATAGTGGTCTACGCAAACTGGTGCCCGCACTGCGTTCCCACGACAGTCGAGCCCATGACGGAAATGGCAAAGGAACTGAACGCCGAACTGACGCTGCTCGACATCGATGTGAAGGAGAATGAGGCTGACAGCATCGTGAGAAGATACGGGGACTGGGCCCCGGACTACATAATACCGCAGGTCTTCTTCGAATACAGGAACGGAAACATCAGCCATATAATGACAGGCTTTTCCGAAGGCGTTGAATTCACGAAGAGAGCCGTTGAACAGCTCAGGAAAAGCAGCCTTTTTGCCGAACTCAGGGGAAGGTAGCGCCGCTCACTGAAGCGCCCCCTGATGCGCTCTTGCCCATCACGGGCAAGGCAGGATGCTTGCGTCGCAGGAAAGCCGGCAATACGGTTTTCCTTAATAAGCAGGACTGCCGTGTGCCTTACACATGGCATATCTCTGCCTTTTAAGGCACGGCGAGTCGCTCTGGAACAGGGAGAACAGATTTACCGGCTGGGTGGACGTGCCGCTCACGGAACATGGAATGGAGGAGGCGAAGGCAGCGGGCTCGAAGCTGAGGGAGAGCGGCACGGCCTATCATGTTGCATACACAAGTGTCCTGAGCCGGGCCGTCGGGACGCTGGAGATAGTCCTCCGCGAAATGAACGTTGACATTCCAGTGATCAGGGATGAACATCTTAATGAAAGGAATTACGGCGATCTCCAGGGGCTCAACAAGGCGGGAGCTGCAGCCGTTTACGGAGATGAACAGGTGAAACGCTGGAGGAGGAGCTACAGTGTGAGACCGATGAACGGCGAAAGCCTCGAAGATACGCAGAAGAGGACGATTCCGTTCTTCAGGAACTGCATACTGACCGACATCAATTCTGGAAAGAATGTGCTTGTTGTCGCACACGGCAACAGCCTGCGATCGATTGTCATGTATCTGGAAAAGATACCGGCCGAGGTGATTCCCGGAATTGAGATACAGACAGGCGTACCGCTCGTATACGAAGTGGACGGAGAAAACACTGTCAGAGGGAAGACGGAATTGAAATGACGGATAACTGCAACACTCTTCAGGCGTACGGGAGGCGATTGATGCGCCTGAAGGCTGAAAGCAGCGCTTCAGGAAAGTGTTATTCCGCCGTCGACCACGAGTGTTTCGCCCGTTATGAATGAGGCGTCGTCAGACATCAGGAATCTGACCGCCTTTGCAACATCCTCCGGAAGACCGAGTCGTCCCGCGGGAGTCCTTTTGAGTATAACTTCTAGGATGCGCGGGTCATCAAGCTTTTTCCTGTTAATGTTTGTTCTGACGTAACCGGGTGCAACGCTGTTCACTCTTATCCTTGGAGCAAATGAAACAGCCATCGACCTTGTTGCGTGTATGAGCGCCGCCTTCCCTGCCTCATATGCAACGGCCGAAAGACCTGCACGAATGCCGGCTGCAGAGCTTATGTTCACGACGGCACCTTCTCCCCTGATAAGAGGTACCAACCTCCTGGTGAGAAGGACCGGCGCGCGGATATTTACGCTCTGCACCTCATCCCATGCTTCGTCCGCAATATCAAGCGCCGACCCCGGTCTTCCGGTTCCTGAATTATTGACTATGCCGCCAAGTTCCAGACCGTCCTCCCTGATTCTGCCCGAAATACTGTCGAGTCCGATGCTCTTTGACAGGTCAGCCTGGTAAGTACGGACATCCGCACCGGCCTCCATGCATTCCTTTGCTGTTCTTTCGGCGCCATCCCTGCTGCGGTTGTAGTGCAGGGCTACGTTCCATCCATTTTTTGCAAGTTCTACCGCTATTGCGCTTCCCAGTCCGCCGGATGAGCCCGTCACAAGAACAAATTTTTTCGTCATCTGACCGACATGGAAAAATGTTTTTTAATACTTTTACCGAAGAACAACTGTCACTACGCGGGAAAATGCGCATAAGAGCAGGGAACACCATGACACACGCATGCCGACTGGTGATGCCGGCAGTACCGGTTGTGCCGAGAGGGAATGAATTCAATCAACAGAAGAGAGCTAAGAGAGAAAGAATCGAGGGCGGATCAAAACCTTCGCGCTGCAACAGAATAGCCGTCCGATCGTAGGTGCGCAGTGTCGCGCAACTGCTCCCATAAACATTTTCAGCACAACGCGGCAATAGCGGCGCACGGATGCAAACGGTCTGCATGACAGGGTGGGGGGAAAATCCGGTTCCATCCATGCTTCCTGTTTTCAAAAGCGTGTGCAGGCGTATGCCCGGTGCACTTATGATACGGTTTATCCGGATTGTTGCAAGCCGTTACTGCCAACCGGAAGTGTAAATCTATGAGCTGGAGAGCCGCCGTCAAATGCCAGCAGGTGTTACCCATTATATAGACATGAAGAAGTTTATGGTGGGCAGGCTCTCTGAGGGGAGTGTGATACACGGGGAAAGAACGGGCGTTTTCTGCAGGACCCCACATCTCTGCACACGTTCATGCCTCTAACCTTAAGGAAAAATGGAAACAGGCAAATCTGTTTCTCAGACTGAAGAAACAGGACACTGCAATGATCGGACTTTTCCTGGCTTATTCGGCCGGATGGTCATGGATAACACTTTCGAAATATTACTCCCTGCATACATACGTACTTGACCTTGGCGTTTCATCGCAGCTTGTCTGGTCCGTTTTCAGGGGCAAATTTCTGTTTGTCCCTGAAAAGCTGATATATCTTTTTATTTCCCCTTTCTATGCCCTCTTCCCCTATCAGCCGGCCCTGCTCGTCTTCCAGAGCACATGGATAGGGCTGGGTTCAATACCCCTGTTTTACCTGTCAAAAAGACTGGGAACCGGAAGCTACTCGGTAATTGTGCCGGCGGCCTATCTCCTTTATTTTCCGATGGCCGGAGTCAACTGGTTTGACTTTCACTTCATGGCGCTGCTGCCGACATTCCTCTTTTTTGCACTTTATTTCAGGCTTAGCGGACACCTTGCGCTCTCATCGGTGTTTTTTGGTCTGGCCTCGATAACAGACCTGATGGCGCCTCTGATAGTGTCCATCACCGGTCTTGTCCTGCTGCTTGATTACAGGCTGTCCCGAAATCACAGTTTGTTTGCATCTGATGCCGAAGCGGCAGTGGATCACAGGAGGCTGGATTCCTGCATTTTTCTCGCGCCACTGTTGTTTTTTCTGGCGACAGTCGGTATATTCGGGACGGAAACAGTCCTGCAGTATCTGCCAGCCCATTTCGAAATAACCTCACTGGGCAGTTATATCGGCTACGAACTACTGTTCAAACTGCTGTTTGTGTTTCTCTCGCTGCTGCCGTTTATACTCCTTGCCTGGAGGGCTCCGCTCTGGCTTCTGCTCTCGCTCCCGTTCTTCCTGCTGGAGCTTGCCGGAACCTATGCGCCGTATTTCATCCCTTTCTATTTCCAGTACCCTTCGCTTTATGTTCCCGGTCTCCTGCTTGCGGCTGTCTTCGGACTCAGGAAACTGATGTCCGGCAGGAGGATTTCACGCAGCACATTGCGCAAACTGACAGCAGCATCTCTAATTGCCATATCAGTGACGGGCACGATGTTTCTGCCCTATTCCCCGCTGAACGGCAGGACTGCAATGCCTTTCATCAGCGGGAATTACTCTTTCAGAACACAGACGACAGTTACGCGGACGGAGCAGGAGTTGCTAGCAGTATTTTCAACAATACCGCCGAACGCATCCGTTCTGATACAGAACAACATGCCGCAGCTTGCTCAGCGTATGAATTTTTCGATGCCCGGCCTTTATTCGGGTTCATACCTGCCCCAGTTCGTTGTTACGGATGCACAGTCGAGGTTTCTGACACTGAATCTGTTCGGAAACTACAGCGGGAATATGCTCTACTGGGCCGACAGTTTTCTTGCTTCGGGCAGGTACGGCATTTATGCCGAAATCAGCAACGATCTGATACTTGAAAGAGGGTATGGAGGTCCTGTAAGATATTTTGCGCCGTACATCCTGCAACTACCGGATATGGCCGGCGCTCATCCGTTATTCACAAACGTGACGGGCAGGAATATCACGATGCTGCTTGCCGAAGGAAGTTATACGCTGAGGGTGTCGGGAGGCAGTTTTACAGATCCGGCACTTCTGACGGACGGAACAATTCTGCCACATCCGCATTGGAAAATATCAGACAGCAATGGATCTGCATATGCTTCAGTAAGCATCTATTGCAGTTCTGCCTATTCCTATGTTACAGTACGGCTTCCGCCGGCCGCGTTATTGAATGATACTGTCATCTCGGTTATCCAGACCGGATAGGCGAATAACTGGCATACAATGCGAACAGTTGGCAAAACACATGCCATCCGTTTCTATACCCGGACATGATTCTGAACAGGACGAAGAGAGAGGTCAGGTTAAATAACAAATTATCGCGGCTCCCTTTCCCGAGACCTGACATCCGTACAATCGGCAATCCATCACTTCCGGTTTCTCGGATACTTATAAGTGGAGCAGCTTTCATGCGACGCCTGAATGCCGAAGATACCCTTCCTCTTCTTTCGGTTTCTAGTATCCAAGATGCTTGTAAGCATCCTCTTCAGTGCTTTCACCGTATTCTTCCTGTGGGAAATAGTTGAGACATACCATTCCGTATTCCTTGCGGGGCTGGTTGCTACCATATACCTTGTCGTCCAAATGCTTGTATCCGTTCCTGTAGGACACATGATAGACAGGATGAACAGCACTGTCATCGGCATGATCGGCTCAGTGATAGTCCTGCTGAGTCCCCTCTTGCTGACAACAGGCTACACGCTTCAGGTTGTGTACTCCTCAACTGTGTTAATCACGGTTGGGTGGACAATGAAAGGGGACAGTTTTTCTGCAACGATCAAGAAGCATCTGAGCGAGGATCAGTTCATGGCATCAAATTCCTTTAACCTTGCAGCAACATACGCTGCATCACTGACAGGAACAGCTCTCGGTGGAGCGGCGATCCTGTACTTTGCGCGTCTTTTTCCCTACCTGCTTCTTGTGACTGCACTCGCCTCCCTTCTCCTGTCGATGCCGGTCAGCGAGGAGATGCCAAGGCGCGGGCACTCAAGAGTTGTCGGGGAACTGGCATCATCGCTTGCTTTCTTCCGGAAGATAGTCGGGTTTCTCGTCATAGCCTTTGTTCTGAACGGCCTTTTCATGGCTCTCGATGTCTACTCCTCAGGTCTGTTCCACATCATACTCCATTCCAACGCAATCTTCTACACCCTGTTTGTGATGTCCATCCCGGTCGGCGGAATATTTGGATCATTCCTGGCCAATTTCTTTAAAAACAGTATTCAGAGACCATTCACAGTCGCCTCTCTGGTCCTCCTATTCGCTCCTATGTTTCTTGTCCTCGGCATTAGCAGGAATGCTGTTGCGGACGTAATCGATGCGCTGCTGCTGGGCCTCCTGTTGCCCGTGATCAACCTGCCGCTGAACGTTAAACTGATGAAAATCGTACCCTCAAGGACATATGGCAAGATCATGGCCTTCCTGCGGATCTTTGTGGGCGGCTCCACTCCTGCAATGGCCGCTCTCTTTTCATTTATCGCGATATATTTCCCTGTCAGTGAAGTGCTGCTGTACGTCGGCATACTGCTCTTCCCGCTGACCGGTCTGTCATACATTGTTTTACCCAGATTCATGAACATGAGACCGGAGGAGGACTGAACCGGAAGATGGCAGAATAGCAGCGCTGATTGCGGCATGCCGTCGCGCGAATCCTGACTGAATGGAGATCCCCACGATCTCAGGACTTGCGGAGATGAAATGCACCGCAGAGAGATGGCGGACAGCACAGCCGGCGTCATCTGGAACATGACCTGTAACACTTGCGGACAAAGTCGAATAAGTGTCCTTTCCCTGAATTGAAATACAATGAGCAGGTCAGGCTTCCCTGGCAGTCCGGACACAGGAAAGAGAAGGTCACACAAGGTCACCGGCATGATACGGTCATCCTGGCAGGCAGACGGTGGGAACGAGTTCGGTTTCAATCTTTACATAGCATCTCAGGTCAGGTCGGGAAGACATCTCCATCCTTATTGGCCATTTAAAGGCGGCGGCCTGCGCGCGGTTCAGGAAAAAGGAGGCGAATAAGCCCAGGAAGATTCTGATTTCTATGGACCTGTAATCTGCTGGGCATGTCCAATTGAAACACACGTGACTGCTTTTGAAAATAAATGCCTGAAGGAACCAGTGCTGTGCAGTTAAAAAGTGATTTATCTTCACACGCAGCTCAGAAAAGAGTGAAGTCAATGGCAGAGGTGTATTACTCAGGTCCGGAATCTGTGAAAAATGGATATCCGGGAACAGACGTTTCATAAATGCTGGAAAAGATGGAGAACACAAACGAATAGGTGGTAGTCAACGGAGAAGCGGCCCATGATATGTGCTTCCGGCCATTCCACTATGGCTGTGGAAAAATTCATTCTGATATTGAAATCCCACTCCATCTCACTCGTTGTTGACATAAGGACAATTCCGCGTTCCAGGTACAAACTTCAATGATTGCTTTGCATGGTCTGACCCCTTATTATGAGACAGTGTCTGCTTATCCATCGGCTGCACGGCGGCAGCTGTTTTCCCGCCATTATCGCAGGCAGCTGCTCCTGTCACTTTTGATCTGCTCCACTTCTGCTGAAAGATTGCCTGCTCTGCGGCATACAATATGCCTGGATGTGTAATTCAGCATCAGCTGTGACTGAGGATTCTCTGGATCGACAGGCGTTTGCCTTTGCAGTATGAATGCAGCAACAGTTCCGGAGCTGCAGGTAATCACTCCGCTGTTGAAGGAGCCCTCCTTTCGATTGGCGATGACGCCCTCCTTTCCCAATGGACTCACTGAAGCACTGTGAGAGGGCGATGAGCGTTTCCGCCAGAGTGACTCATCCGCTGCCCGGAGGGCTCTTCCTGCGCCTCATTACAGCAGCAATCACGACAGCTCCGACCACGATGCCAGCCGCAACCCCGCCTGCAGCCGCTGTAAGCAGGCTTGCAGTGCTGCCCTGGTTGTTGCTCTTTGCCGCCTGAGTCGAGGAAGAGGTGACCTTGATGTTCACCGATTTCGTGACTGTCTTGCCGGCAGCATCCGTCACGCTGACAGTAACCGTGTAATTGCCCGGCCTGCTGTATGACTGTTGAGGGGACTGCTGCGTCGATGTATTGCCGTCGCCAAGATTCCAGGCGTAGGAATACGGCGATTCCCCACCGGTGACTGCAACTGTGAAGTTTACAGTGTTGCCTGCCCTGACTGTTGAAGCGCTGTTTATTGAAATCTGCGGATCCGGCAATACAAGGACCAAATATGCTGCTGACGCAAGCTGTGTGGACGAGTTGGAAACAACGAGGGTGACCTTATAATAACCGGGGGAACCATAGGCCTGTGTAACAACGGCAGATGAAGACGTATTGCCGTTACCCAGGCTCCATGCATATGTCAGGGCTGTACTGCCATACTCTGTTCTGGCGGAGAAAGTGATAGGTAGGCTTGCATCTGTCACATTGCTGCTTGCAATTATGGAAAGTGTCCCGCTTGCAACTGTCACCTCCGTCTGATTCGTTGCCGTGTATCCTGCCGCATCGATCACCTTCAGACTCACGTTGTAATTGCCTGCCTTGATGTACGTATGGCCAAGGGAACGCTGCGTGGACTGATTCCCGTCGCCCAGATTCCACTGGTAGATGTAGGGACTCAGACCGCCTGTAACACTGGCACTGAGGGTAACATTGCCTCCGGCCGCGACAGCCGACGGTGAGACGAATATGCTGACCTGCGGGTCAGGCATAACCACGATCAGATATGAAGCTGTGGAGCTTTCACCTGCGGAGTCCATGACGGTTACGCTAACAGTGTAGTTTCCACTGGATGAGTAGGCATGTGTGACAGTGGGCGATGAAGAGGTACTGCCGTCTCCCAGAGACCACTTGTAGGTGATCGGCGTGCTGCCATGCTGGAACTCGGCCGAGAAAAGAACCGGAATGCCTGCATCTGTCAGGTTGCTGCTTGCCGATATTGTAAGGTTCTCAGGAGGGAGGGAAACTATCTCCGTAATCGATGCTCTGGTCACAGTTCCAAGCGAGTCGGTGACGGTAGCGCTCACCGTGTAATTGCCGGAAGCACTGAAGACATGGCTTACCGGATTTCCATTAGCACCTGTTCCGTCTCCGAATGACCACTGGACTGAGTATGGGGATGTTCCGCCTGCTATGCTCGCGGAGAACTGGACAACCTGACCGGCGTCTGGTGTTGTGGAAGAAGCTGCTATCGAGGCGCTGAGCGGCGGACTGACTGTCAGCTTGACAGATGCATCTGTTGTCTCACCCGCGGCGTCGCTGACGGTGAGTGTAATGGTGAATGTGCCGCTTTCCGTGGGGGTACCGCTTATGGTGCTGGAATTCTGCGAAACCATGCCTGCAGGAAGACCTGAATACGAGTAGGTTATGGACCCTACGCCAAATGTGACGGAGGATGAAGCGGAAACGCTGGAGCCCTCATCGATTGTACTCTTTGAAAGGCTGAATGAATTGATCACTGGTGGAATTCCCGCAACAGTGTAATTTCCAACCATAATGCCACTGCTGATCAAACCGATAGAGGGGAACCACAGGGAACCTCCCTCAGAGGATGGCTGGGAGGGGATGAACAGGCCACCGAGCGGGAACGAGCTGGAGGCAAGCAGTGCAACCGGATTGGCAGATGTGGGGGATGTCCCGTTGATGACAGCTATGGTCCTGTTATACATATCCTGACCTTGGTAAATACCAGATGTGTCTATGAGCTGCCATGGCAGGCCGTTCTGCGTCAGATAGAGATCCTTGTTGTTTGGATCATAGGTAAGCATGCCTGCCACATTTGGCCCAAAAGGAGAACCCGCAGGCAGATCGTTGGAAAAGGTAAATCTGCTCAAATGAACGTCCGGCATTGAGAAATTGAGAACATACGACTGCGTGTAAGCATTGATGATGCCTATCCCTTCGGGATAGGGACCTGTTGATGGAGTGGAAGAGTTAATATAAGAATACGAGAAATAGACCGAACCATCGGCCGGATCATATGCGATGCCGCCAAGAGCTACATTGGATGTACTAAACGAACCCAGACTTGGCATCGAAATGAGATGTTCGGAATAGTTGTTCATATTGATTGCCATCACTTCAATATTGCCTGATGATGAATTAAGGCCCAGGACAAACAGTGTGGAGAAATTCGAGTTGAAAGTCATGGATTCTGCATAGATACTGGAGAGCGACGGGGGGTTTGCGTTCGTCAGGTTCTGTGCAACATTGTATATCGTTAAGACAGATGACACAGGAGTGGTTGTAGTTAACACCTGTAGAATATATGCCTGCCCGTTAATGGTGTCATAGAGTGTGTTTGCCACATATCTGGGATACGGCAAAGACATCGTCGCGATTGTTTTGTTTGCATATGTATTGTACACCTGAATAAACGCGTTCGTTCCATTGTTTTCGCCGAGGATGATGTTACCTGTGCCGGTGTCCCAGGCAGCGCTGGTGACCTGATGCAAAGTGGGTATGTCGCCTGAGAGCAGATATGCCGAGGTGGCATTAGCCTCAAGCATGCCGTTGAAAAAACCACTTGGATTTACTGAACCCTGTATTGCACCTGAATAGATCAGGCCATCATAAGGGTCATATGCACCCGGCACAGGAAAGGGAGCTGAAGAGTCGGTGGCACCAAAAGAGAGTGTTTTGATTATTCTGCCGGGATAGGAGGAAGGCTGGGATGCGGAGCTCGTGCCTGCTCCGGGTGTGAGTGAAACGCCCGACGTTGCCGAACCGGAGATTGCCACTGAAGTACGGACCTTGCGGTGAGCCTGACTCACCGTCAATAAACGTGTTCCGCTGTAATTGCTGTGCGTCAATGCTCCAGCGGCGGGGCCGATTGCAACAATGAGCACGACAAACATCGCAAGAAGCACCGCGCTCTGTCCTGAGCGACAGATTCCTGCGTTCTTCATTGGTTGCTCAGCAGACTCGTTCCAATTTAAAGGGCAAAAATTCATGTTTTTCAAAAACTCCTAAGATCGGAAGGGGCAGGTTACTGTTTTATTTAAACCCTTCCCTCAGCTCGTGAGTGGGACATAAGTCCCCTATCCGGAAGTCATGTTGAACAGATTATGCCATGTGCCCTTGCACATGGCAGCAGTCCTGATCCTGTCCTCTCTTCTCTGCTGTATCCTCCATCCCGTTGTCCTTTTGTCTGCGGAGAACTGAGACTCCGAGTTCTCCCTCCTGTAGTATTCGGAAAGGAACTCCATCGGCGAGTCGATGAGTCTGCCGATGAGTTTCTTCCATGCCGGCGGTTCCCTGATTGTTGTGCTGCTTCTGGGTATTATGAAACGCCTTTGTTCCTTCAGAGAAGTCGTCCAGTGTGTACTGTGTGCAGTAATACTGGTCGAGGCGGATGCTCCCGGCATCCGTCAGCGTGATGTCGAGCATCCTGAGCGCATCGCGGTATGCATCCTTCTCAGACTTCATGCTCACACCGTAGGCAACATAGAGATTGGTGCCCAGGTCGAGTATTGCGAACGCATATACGAAGAGTCTGTGGTCGGGATTTGTCTTTATGCAGTTGCCGTTCACTCGCATGGAACGGTAGTGACGCGTTATCGACAGGGAGCAGCCGGTGCCGTCGCCGGTCAGGTTGCCTCCTGTACCGGAGGCAAGGAGAATGAACATGTTGTGTATTATGAGCCTGACCGGCAGGGCGGAGTATGCCCTTTCCACTGTTTTGTAGCATATGTCTATGTCTGTCAGCGGACCGAACAGCGACAGCAGTCCGGACATCTTCCTGTTGCTCAGTGAGAATATCTCCTTCAGCAGCAGTATGACAACCTTCTGTTCAGGCGTCACCTTCGGCGGCCTGCCCATGCGGTCGTCCGTAGAGAATATGATCGATGACGCACTCTTCACTACAGAGTACACTTCAGCTGCTGCATGCCTGATTCTCTGTTCGTATGACCGCTCATATGCACTCCGGTCTCTTCCGGTGTGCCTGGAGTACTGTTCCCTGTACTTCCTTACAAGGAAATCGAACTCATTGTGAAATCTGTCAAACTGCTCATTCGTCAGCACAAACAGTAATATATCTGTACATATATCAACATGCCGGTCGTTATGAGAACAGTTGAGGTCGTTGACGGCAATCTGCGACTGTCAGATGAGGTTGTTGCAGTCATAGAGAAGGAAGTGACAAAATTCGGTACAGGGGCAAAGGTTGACTGCCCCAGGAAGTTCCTGGGGAAAAGGGTCTATCTTGTGATATGCGAGAAGGGAAGAGAAAAGTGACTTATGTCCCACTCACAGCAGGAACCATCGGTATTTTATATTAATATATTAATTGGTTTTCCGGGTGGGTAGCGGATGATGCATGTGTGGATGCGCTCCGTTGGACTGGCAGATTGTCCGTGCCGCATGTTGCGTACCAAAGCTGTCAGCATGAAACGAGAGAGAGCTACACAGTGATGCCGTTATCCCGAAAGAAAGATTGAAAGATAAATTGAGAGATGAGAAGATGAAGATATCAGACGGATCTAATGGAACTGGAAAGTTGAGGATGCTGGCTGTCGCGCTTGTAGCCGCAGCAATGATTCTGAGCGCGTTTCTTGTTTTTGGAGCGGCACTGTCGCTTGCAAGCACAGGGGTGACGCACATAAGCAACACTGTTCAGCACTATTCGGTCTGGACTGTAACGACACCGACTGTTGTCAGCAACTCAACCATATATGCGGGCAGTGTCGTGGTTACAAACAGCTCCCTTCTGTCTGTGGTTAACGGCAGTTCTGTTGTGGTGAACTACACGGTTGTTGTGGAGGGCGGTGCAACTATGAACATGACATCAAGCACGCTCATATTCAACTCCTCTTCTTCTCCGTCGGATGTCAATGTATATACAGGGTCCAATCTGCAGTTTTACAGATCACTCGTTACTCACGCCCCAAATTCAGGAGGTGGACTGGACGGTGCATCGTATTATATCTATGCGAACAGCACCTCCGCTTCTGCAAAGGCCCGAATTAGCGTTGTTTCCTCGGAACTCACTCAGCTAAGCCTTCTGGATATACTCGCCAACGCGACCGGAACGCTGTACAATACGACTGTCTATTCACACACCAGCTACTCACCCACAGGACCGGTATACAACGATACCGTCAACCTTTTTTTCAATGGGGGCTCCGGAAGCCTCGGGGATTCATCACTCTATGACACATTTGTGGCTGCACAACACGCTCCCGGCCTTCAGATTTCAGCCAACAGATTCGTTGAAACGGAGAACAGCAATTCATCACTGAAGGGTAATTACGTAATTAGTGTCATGGATTCAAATGGAATAAGTGTTGCACAAAATAGCCTGACAGGCATAGCTGGTGAGGGCATTATTTTGTTCCTGGTGAATGACAGCTATTTAAGCAGAAATTCGTTAAGCTCAGGATTTGCCGGAATAGGAGTAGTACAGTCAAATCATAACTTAATAGAAGATAACAGAATTGTCGATTCGGGCATCTACGGACTGGTTTTACTTGAATCATACGGCAATTCGCTATACTCAAACACCATGAGAAATGAATCTTTCAATTTTGGCAATTATTGGACATACGGCATGGACCCGCTCTACCTTTACAATACAGTAGCCTCAAACAATACGGTTAACGGTCTCAATGTCTACTACATTGTAAACGGAAGCAGCATGGCATTTTCAAATGCAGGATACATCACATTCGTCAACAGCAGGAATATGACGGTTACTGGAGCCAACCTCACTTCAAACATTGTAGCGGGCACAATTTACAACAGTTCTGGGATTTCGGTAAGCAGCGTATCAAATGCATCCATGGAGGCGATCTCAGGCCTGGATATTGTCAATTCCACGGATGTTGCCTTATCGAATTCTGATTTCAGCAATTTCATAACTGAATTTGCTTCCAATGAACCGGCAATCGGCGTCTACAATGTGAACGGATTCTCCCTTACCGACAGCACTGTAAACAACATAACCTCCAGTCACAATGACTACGCCGTCGATGCGTTCAATACAACTTCCTTTACGATTGGATACTCCAACCTTTCAAACGACTATTACGGTGCGCTGTCATTCAGCAGCAACTTCAGCGGTCTCACCATCACGCACAGCAAAATGACCGGCAACTACTACGGCGGCGTAGGATACAATGGAATCACATATGCAACCGATGTCAGTTTGATTGATTCCAACTTCAGCAACGATTATTACGGCGGTGTGGGTTACGGCGGACTGACAGGCCAGGGAAGCATTGCCTACACAAACAATCTGAAGATAGTTGATTCGCTGTTCGCGAACGATTTCGCCGGCGGAATAGGGTATCAGAGCATCGCATACACAAACAACACCTACATTCTTAATTCCACATTCACGAACGACTACCTTGGCGGAATAGGGTATGCAAGCGCCAACTTTGCATTCTATTATTCAAGCAATGTTACGATAATGGGAAGCAACCTGAGCAGCGACTACTACGGCGGAATAGGGTATTACCCGGATGAGCATACAAGCAATTTGAGGATAATCGACAGTACTCTCACAAACGACACTTACGGCGGATTTGGAAATATCGGACTTTTTGCAGTAAGTGGACTTGCAATAATGAATTCCAATCTTTCAAATGACCTCTACGGCGGAATAGGGTATTACGGCATATCAGGGTCTAACAACATTACAATTTGGAACAGCACCCTCTCCAATGACTATTACGGCGGAATAGGGTATTACGGATTGAGTTCGTCCAGCAACATACTGATTGCCCACTCCACATTCAACAATGACACATATGGCGGAGACGGTGCCAGTGGCATGAATCAGCTTGCAAACATTCACATAATCGATGACAAATTCACAAACAGCTACGCAGGTTTGAACAGCATAACATCCAGCGCAGGCGTGGTCATACAGGGTTCTGTATTCAGCAATGACGAGTACGGCCTGGGCAGCCTTGCCAACGACGGTAACGTTGTGATTGACAATTCGACATTTTCGCACAATATCCGCTCTGGGATTGGCTCGATAACCGATTCCTCTAACGTGGTGATAATGTCATCCGTCCTGAGCCACAACAACAAAGGTATTTCGGATGTTTACAGCAGCGACCTGATTGTTGTCAAATCGAATGTCAGTAACGACTACGGCGGAGGCATCTACGTCGGTTCATATTCCTATGTTTCAGTGCAGAGCTCGGTTCTTGATGCTGATTATTTTGGGCCGCTCGACATCTCAAGTAACGCGTATGTCGCTGTGAATAACTCTGTGATGACAGGTAATGAACAGGGCATTTCCATAGGATCAAATTCCTTCCTCCTGATTGAGAATAGCACAGTCAATGGACTGCTCTATACCCTGAGCATGAGCGGGTCCACTGTGATAGTCTACAACAGCACGGTGAACACCAACAACACCCAATTCAGCGGAGATCTCTTCCTTGAGGCGCAAATGGCCAGGGTTCAGGTTCTGGACGCTGCAGGCAATCCGCTTTCCGGAATCTATGTAAATGTCTACTCGGCAGGACAGAATGTTTATTCCGGCTTCACGGGCAAGGACGGCTACACGCCGTATTTCTTCGCATACACTTACGAAATGTCCTACACGTACACAGGCGTGCCTCTGACAACTGTGACGCCTCAAAACACAGGACCTTACACTTTCTCGAATGCATATAACTTCTATGTTACTTCCCCAATGACGACACTTGTGGTCAATGCCACATCAGGCGTGTCCAGGCCTACAGCACCCAATGACGTTTCAGCAACTGCCGGAAACGGCTACATACTTGTGAAGTGGCTGGCGCCTTCCAGCTCCGGTTCCTCTCCGATCACGGGCTACAATGTAACGCTGACATGGTCAGGAGGTTCAATGACGACACAGGTCTCGGCAAACACACTTGACGTCAACTTCACCGGTCTGACCAACGGAGTGACTTACACAGTAACTGTGACTGCGGAGAGTTCCCTCGGAACCGGACCTGCGAGCAGCCCTGTAACGGCAACCCCGACACAGCCCCTTGCTATGCCAGGCGCTACTGACCTCTCACAGGCAAGACTGACCGGCACTTCCCAGGTGACACTGACATGGAGTGCTGTTTCCGGCGCCACTGAATACGAAGTGTTGATGGGCACATCCCCATCCCAGATGGCTGTCATAGCCACTGTCAACTCAACATCATACACGGTCACCGGCCTTAGCCCGGGAACAACGTACTACTTCAGCATCAGGGCAGTGAACAGCGCAGGTGCCGGTCAGCAGTCCAATGTCCAGTCTGTGTCCACAGCGACATCGTCCGCACAGCAGTTTGCCGACTATGCGCCAGGCATATCGCTCATAATCATAGCAATAGCCGCGATTGCCGCACTTGCCGTTGGAGTGTATGTGACGAGGGAGAGAAAGAAGAAGTTGTGAAACAGCACATGCAATGCTGGACAAACCACTTAAAAAACACCTTATTTTTCTTAATATTTACACCAATTGAACTCGATATGGACATGGGAGCAGCAAATCATCAATGGATGGGCGTCATGACCTGCTATGCGTTCAAATTTTTCAAATGTGTTCCTGAGCAAAGGTATAAACTACCTCACAGGCGACCTGCCATTCACTGCAATGATGCGGTACATCGGACTTGTTCCTGGCGATGACATGCGCAGGCTCGGCAAGTATGTCTCAGAGACGCTCATCGAGGCGGCAACATATATCGACCATTATGAAAGGCTCGTTCTCAGAACCTGGGGACTGCCTGGCGGGAGGACAGATGAAGTCTGGCTATCACCCGACCACCGGAGAGCGCTTGGCGATCTGCAGGAGTTCGGACAAAATACTGTACCATGGCAACCATCATTGTTTTTCAACCAGTTTTTCCAGTCTGACCGCATGGCAGTCTTTGCACTCGTTCCTGAAGCTCCGCGCTATGATGAAATAAGAGGGTTTGAAACCCCTATGCGGATACTGCTTGCTCTTCGTCATCAAATCTGCGCATATCCGCCTGCAATCGACGTTCTCCTTCCATTTGACTTCAACAAACGCAATCTCCTTCCTTTCCTTGTTCAGGGCGACAGCATCAATTTCAATGCCGGATGACCAGAAAGCACCGCTCCTGTAGATCGGAAAAGGGATAAGCCGGTGCAGAAGCTGGCGTCGGACCAGATTCTCGACCTGTTTTCCGACAAAGGAGTTGAAATCATCATTGAAGTGTGCCATGGCATTGTTCAGGTTGCCTATTTCCAGATATGATTTGAACGGCTCCACAAATCTGAACCAGAATGAAAAGAAATTGTTTTCCAGCACGTATATCCCCTTCCTGCCCTTCGTGTCATGGACGGAGGTCAATCGTCTTATCAGGCCCAGGGAGACCAGATTGTTGATGTATTTTCTTATGTCCGTTTCTTTGATGCCTGTCTTGTCTGAAATGTGAACAAGCCTGCTGCTGCCGGTCGCAATGGCCCCCATAATGTTCTTGTATGTCTCGGGTGATCTGAACTCTTCCCTGAGGATGAAATCAACCTCTTCATAGAGGCTTCCAGACCTGTTGAAGATCACACTGGCCACATTCTCCTTTGTGCTCAAACGGTCACTGAACTTCCTGAGATAATGCGGAGTTCCTCCGAGGATGCTGTAAAACTCAACGTTTTTGAGAAAACTGTTATGCGGGAAGAATTCAGGAAACTTTGTAAAGGCAATATCATCCAGGCGCATTGACATTGTCCGTCTGCCGTATAATGGACTTCTGTGACTGAGAACGCTCTCTTCCATCATGGAAATGCTTGAACCACAGAGTACGAGCATCACTCTGCCCCTGAGGAGCAACTGATCAACTATCCTCTGAAACAGGGATGGTATGGATTCATCTTTCTCAATCAGATAAGGAAACTCATCGATGACTATCAGTGTACGGTCGTCGAATTTCTTTACGATGTGTTCAAAGATGTCATAGAAGTCATTACTTTCAATTGGCTGTTCACCAAAATAATCAGCGACAAGTCTCTTGAATCTCTCTCCGTTACGAAGTGTACCGCCCTTATCGCAGAGAAAATAGATCCCTTTTTTTTCAGAAAGCAGCTTTTCAAGCATGAATGTCTTGCCAACCCTTCTCCTGCCGTAAAGAATGACCAATTCGAATTTGCCTGAATCGAACTTTTCTGAAAGTGATGACAATTCGGTTTCCCTGTCAATAAAATCAAGGTTCATAATACTAATTATCGTAATCCTAATACTTAATTGTAGCTGATTATTGCTGTACATTCACAAGAGACTGTCCTTTTAGTCTGTCTTGGTATGGTGAAGTGCTCGAAGTGCATATGTATTTGACATGAAATTGCTGGCCGAGCCATGATTCAATCGTCTTTCAGGGAGTCTGCAAGTAGCCATACAAATCACTGTTGCAGCCGGTTCTGCCTTGGTTTGGTGCCTTTCCGCCTGCATTCGTGCCGATGCGTGCTTTGCATGGTCTGACCACCCATTATGAGACAGTGTCTGTTTATCCAACGGCTGCACAGCAACAGCTGTTTCGCCGCCATTATCGCAGGCAGCTGCTCCCGTCACTTCTGATATACTCAACGTCTGCTCAATGATTGTCTGCTCTGCGGCATACAATATGCCTGTATGTGTGATTCAGCATCAACTGTGACTGAGGATTCTCTGGATTAACACACGTTTGCCTTTGCAATACGGCCTACTTCTTTTAGACGCATCTTCTTAGGAATGAATAAGGAGACATACGAAAGGCAATTTAAGCCGTAGGACACAAAGCGGATGTCTTCAAAGGGACAGATAATCATATCCAAAGAAGGCGAGAGAAAAGTTCGACTTGAAAGCTGGTGAGATGATCTTTCTTTCGTAACTGAGGAGAAAGAAGTCATAATATCCGGGGGTGAACGAAAACCAGTTTCTCCCAAGTGGCCTTTGAAATTTGTATCGTTGTATAATTCATGTATAGCGAACGTGTAATACTGCGTTAGCACCCATAAATGGTTTATCTCTGCTGTTACTCCGATGTAATTGGTCCGCTTGTACTCGACAGGCAGACCAATTACCCCATGTCAAGGTAACGAGTAGGATATAAATCCGGAAAAGGAGAAGACAGCAAGTTAGAGCTACAAACCATGGGTTCAGAGGATAACAAGGCAGTGGTTCTTCATTTCGTCCAGGAAGCGCAGGGAAAGCACCGGTTGGATCTTGTCGCTGATATGTTGCACCGGGATTACATCGGCGGACAGTGTCCGTGCTGATGTTGGGTTACAAGTCATTGCCAATTGTTCTGATGATATCCTTCGAATTGAGCGGCGATAACGTGTGGGCGAGGCTGTTCGGACCTGTCGAACCTTTCAGTGCTTCCATCGCATTCTGCAGAGTGACAAGACATGGTCTATCACCCGACGCAAGCCACCTGAAGATGGTTGGCACGTTGGTTCCAAGCGGGCGGGTGCGCACACTTTGTGTCATAGACTTGTGAGTGTATTGAGGATAAACAAGTATCTGATAGACCATTATTTGTCTTTATCACACTGAAATAGACGCAAGAAGAAGCACTCCACCACTTACCATTCAGCCTGACAAATGCTCACAGGCTTTCGATGTAGAAAATTTCAGGGAAAGAGACTTGCAAGGCAGAAACATCACATATGGCAACTTGCGTCAGATTTGAGCGGTCTTAATGCAAGGAGATGGTAAAAAGCGTCCGGTTTGGCAGGTTGGGTATGAAAGACTGAATTTCCAGTTTCAGAGGGCAAAAGAGTCATCCGGTTCAGGCAGTTCGGAGGCAGTTCGCATATTCATGCAAATTCATGCAGCTAAGTCCTCTGCCTTCTTTACCGTAATGCCGGCAGATTTTCCCGCCGAAGCCATTTTCCTGTCGTTTGTCACAAGAGGCAAATTAAGTTTCCGGCTCTGGAATATGTAAGCCGCATCGTAGAAAGCCGAACCCTTCTCAAGTGAAAGCAGCAGCACTTTTTTCAGATCTTCCGGCTCAAGGTGAATCCTCTCAATGGCGCCCAGCACCCTGGAGAATTCACGAGAAAGCTCGAGGACACTATCACGGTGCAAGGCCCCTTATGCGGTTGTCCTTTCCCTTGCTCAGTATACTTCCGATTTCATACAATGCCAGATCGAGAATGAATGAGCTGCCGAGTATGGGTAAAATACTTTGATCCGAGCTTAAGAAAACAATTCAAACATTGAACTCCCATCGATAACAAAACCTTGCGGCAGATGCTCAACTCCTTTCTCTGTCCTTACGGAATTCAAGCACCAGTTGCTCCATGTCCACTCCCTTCAGAAGCTGGTGTATTCTGTAAACGCTCCCTGCGAGTTCCTCATCTCTCCTTTTCCTTATTTCCTCCTTCAGTGCCGCCCTGACCACTTCAGAGCAGTTGATTTTCAGCCGTCTCGATTCTTCGAGCAGATGCTCATCAATCCTTACACTCAGGAGTCTGGTCATACATCATTATATGACGATTGCTGTACATACTTATTCTGTTGTATGTTTATCACAGTCGGGCCGTTCCAGCCAGGCCGGCAGTTCCACAGAAATCTGCCGTTCAGGCGTTTTTCAGCCGGCATTGTAAATCTTCTGTTCAGTGCGAGCGGCGCGGAGACGCCAAGATGCCTGGCAGTTGTCCCCTGCCCTGACCCTTATGCCATGTGCCTCATGCCTGATGCTTCCTACTTCGTATAATGTGTACCATGCTTCCTTATCACTTGGCAACTGTCTGATAAACTGGCTGACAGCGCGACGACCGGACCGGTAAAAACATGAACTGAACAGAAGAGGAAGGCGATGACAGTGTCTGCTCTATCTCGATCCCCCTCTTCAGAAACTCGTAATATAAATGCCGGTTTGCCACCACTGTCATCGTTATTGCCGATACATCGTCTTTGTTCCATCGAAATATCCTGAAGAGTGATGGATGGCTTTCCCTGACAGAGGTAGGAAGCATAATGTTCGGATGCTGAACGCGGCCGCTGCCTGAATTGTGGCAAAGTGTGGCGGCCACCACATTCTCGCTCCCAGGGAACATGCCTGCCAATATTATTTGGAAAGTCAATCCGGCCTGTCCCGCACCAAAATTAACCTTCACTTCAGCCAGATTTTGCAAAAGCGCAATTGCCTGATTGGATGGCAGCGGGACCAAATTAAGCGGCGGCCGACAGATATTCATCAGGCCATCGTTAGGATAGCACACCGCCGTCCACAATGGAGATGCCGAAGGATATCCGGCCAATAACATCTGATTTCAACGGACTGACCCGACACATATATTGAACAACCATAGTGGGCGTATAGCGGGTATCAGCTGTCTGTTCCTGATAGTAAAAATTCTAATATAAGAGGATTGATCGTTTGATCAGCGGCCGGGAGGGTTGTCTCGACGATCCGTTGTGGGCCTTGTGCCCACTCCCGGTTGTCCTTCATTTATTCTGTTCGTCCTTTTTATTCATTATCGACTTGTCGGCTTGGTCGACTGAAACAGGTTGTGCATTTCACCTTCCGATTTCAACTGCGACTCCGTATGGTTCATTCAGGGGAGCGTGCTCTCATCGAAGGCCGGAAACGCCAGTTGATCCCTGAAATATTGATATATTTTCTGGGACCAAATTGCATGACTAATTATCGAATCGCATCAGATTTGAGAAAGTCGAGTTGAGCTAAAACCTCAATGTTCATTTCTCTGCTGGCCGGTCAACATTGTCTCTGCATATTCCGCCAGCCCTCTGAAACCCGAATCAAAGCTGAGAATGAATTTGATCTTCTTGTCCTCAATGTGGGCCAGGGAAATGCAGTCAGTGAAGCTGAGTCTCTTTTCACTATATCGCCTGAACATCTCCCAGGCTGAAGAGAATACACTCCTTTCAGTCCACAGAAGCCTAATCCGATCCGACTTGAATATGAAATCTCCTATATCGAACGCAATTTCTGGTTTTCCGGTTCTTGCGAGCGCAAGAGTAACTGCTTCGTCAATAACATAATCTGAGGTGTAAACCGCCCCGAAAGCACCCTTCAGCGCCTTTTTGATTACCTCGACACTCAGCCTGTGCCTGTCGTCTCTGGAGTTTCTTGCACCGACAAAAACACCCGTATCTATGAAGACAGAAATGGCATCATTCCTCCTGGCGCTCCAAGCCATACAGGTACTTGTCTACACTCTCTGCCGCGTCTCTCACTCCCCAGTTGACTGGTTTGCTTAGCATCTTCCATGCAGCGTCTCTTTCAAGGGGTGTTTTCTTGATTTGCCTTACAAATTCATCTTTGTGAGCGGTGCCGAAATCGATAAGGGTTCCCACCGCGTCCTGCTCATTGAGTTTAATTCCTTCCTCCAGAAATAGGCTCGCGAGAAATTGCTGGAGCGTCTGCTTCTTTTCTTGCTTTATCCTTATCGTTGTAGACGTCATATACATGTATATATGTATACAAAATATATAGTCTTTCAGTTGTTCTCCTGTATCTGTTTCCGATTTCGAGCAGACATAGATGAAAAACACATTTGCGTAACCGCTGACATATATCCATCAAACGGCAGTCCACTGTTTCCAATTTTAACATAACAGTATAGAAGTGACGTCTTCATCCGAATTCGACAGTTTACTCACTGTATAAACTGCTCGTGAAGGAGTAACTCGGGTAAATCGAGCTTCGTTGAGATTGACTATTGACATATGAATAAACATTTAAATGTATACTGCAATATACATAAATAGTATGACCAGGACAATAACAGTAAGTGTCGATGAAGAAGTCGAAAAATCGTTCAGAGAGGCAGCTGGCCGCAGATACGGGAAAAGAAAGGGCTACCTGGGGAAAGCCATCACCGAAGCAATGAAAGAATGGTCCGAGAAGAGCCGGGAGAGTGCTGAAGTGAAGTTCCTTGATCTTCTTGAGAAGGGAGCCAGGATGAAGAAATGGAAATTCAACAGAGAAGAACTGCATGATCGATGAAGTGTTTTTCGATTCCAGCATCATATGCTATGCCTTTGATTTGAGGGAACCGAGAAAAAGGGCCATCTGTCTTGAACTGATAAGACAGGTTCTTAACAGTGAAATCAGGGGTGTGGTGTCCAATCAGGTTCTGGGCGAAGTATTCTATGCAACCGTCAGGAAATTCGGTCTGCCTGCCGATCAGGCATTTACAATAGTAGACGGCATAGTCAGGTCAGACAAATGGAGAAAAGTCGACTATACCTGTGAGACAATAGATGTAGCGGCCAGAAAATCCAGCCAGTCAAGGATGCATTTCTGGGGCGCAGTGATAATGGAAACTATGAAGGAGAATGGCATCAGGAAAGTCTTCGCGGAGAACGTGAGGGATTTTGCCGACGTCAAAGGCATCGAGGTTGTGAACCCATTTCTTTGAGCATTGGTCTGTCTACAAATCCCGGTTGCGATCCAGGTTTGCTTCGACTTAGAAAATTGAGATTGTGTAGGACGGAAGTAGTCTTCTCGAAACCTTTTGCTGAAGGCATGAATTGAAGGTGCTTACCGACTTGTGTACGGTCTCGCACCAATAGCCCAGGCTAGTTGGCGGCTGTCCCCGTCGCTGCGTCAAAGGCTCATTGACGGCAGGTGTGAAATCGAGTCTCTCATCTGTCACTGGATTGTGGCCTTTACGTACTCTCCGAAGAGCGGTGTAAATAAACTGTAATTGCCCCGTCCGACTTTGCGTACGCAATCCTTGTTAACCAGTCGATCCAAAGCCACCCATACTGTTTTCAACGGAACATCGCAAATACGACTCACCGATTTAGGGGTGGACGGTCCATCCAACTTTGCAAGACCGCCCAGTATTTCCCTTTCCTTGGGGCTTGCAGAATCAAACCTCTCTTTGAAAAGCTGAACTGAAAGTCTGGACATCACCACCGGAACGATGCTGTCGAAGACCCTCGCATCTAGATTCTTTTCGCCTGTTTCAAACGCAAAAAATCCAAAGGTCTGGACGACATATGGATGCCCCCCACTTTTTTCATAAACTTTCTGGACCGCATCGCTCTTGAATTTGCGCTGGAATGCTTCCATCGGTCTTTCCAGTGTTTCTCGCGTCTCATCCAGCACCATTTCCTTAATTTCTAGTGGCAGAAAGAACCTTTCCATCGGGGAGTGAATTTCCCTGATGCCTCTGAAAAGGTCCAATTTACCGGCCACGACCAGCATGTAATTCATATTACTCTCCGCGAATCTCGTGAACAGAGTTCTCAGGAAACTCCATGAACCTTCTATTTGCTGAAGTCTCTCTGCTTCGTCAAGCAGAAAAACTATTGCAGGTATTTCGTTTTTCACTTCGGCCCATACCCTTGCGAACTCATCATAAAACACATCCTGCAGGAGTGAAACCCCTCCCTGCCTCTGCACGGATACACCGGAACCCATTATCGAGACGTTCAGTGAGTAGTTCTGGAAGAACTTCCTGGTTCTACTCGACGCTTTCATTCTTGCCGAGAATATTGAAGTACATGACGCCTTCAGCGCATATAGCATGAACTCCATGAGAGAATTTATTGAATCGACCGTCGTGTCCAGCTCTCTCCTGACCGCCAGAAAGCCACGATCTGTTGCGAGGTCATCGTACTTTCTTAGAAGGGAGGACTTGCCGATTCCGCGTTCTCCCATCACTGCCAGATGGTGCAGATTCCCCGTGGAAGAGTAATTCAGGCACTCTTCGAAAATATCCAGCTCTTTCTTGCGCCCTCCGAAGTACTTCGGGTCTATTGGCTGACCGGGCCTGAACGGGTTAGTGTGGTACATAGTCAACAATACCAACAAAAACATCAACAATATATAAGCATTGTTGGTTTCGTTGTTATTGTTGTACCTGCCATTGGAGGCAACACATGGCCGGGCAGCTTCACCGCGCTCATCGTTCCGCTGCAGCAGATGGGCAGTGTGGCATAAGTCATTTCAAGGATGCTAATGTCCCGCTCACCTTCGCCCGGGTAAGGCTGAACGCTACATATGCATAGATTCTCGTGATAACGCTCAAAATAAGCAAACAACCATCCTATAAGGCAAAACAGGCCCTGTTACAGGCTAATTGACAGATCCTCGCAAAGATAAGGAAGAAGCTGCCGGAGAGAAAGAAGATGTTACTGTCAGCACCGACCCGACGGGGATGAGGGGAAGCAGTGATGGTTTGGGACATCCTTTGTTATGCGTGAAGTCCACACTTCACCTGCTGGTAAGGGGCTGATCGATTTCCTTTACCGTTTCAGCAACCTTAATTCGTTTTTCAGCCACTGTTCTCATCTCCTTGCAAGTCCAGGCATCACCATCTGCCCGTCTCCGAACACGTCCAGCCGCCTCCGGTTGCTCCAAGCCGGCTTTGATTATTCGGGACGGAGATCTCCGGGTTCATTGAGCCTGTCTTGGTGTACCGCTCCAGGCTCCGGCCACAGCGTCATAGCTTCAAGATGCCGGTATGGCTCTCCGGCAATTACGCTCCCGTCAAATCCCTTCCCTCAGGGACCGGACTCTGTATTAACGCGACATTGTCTGATTTCAGATATGTGATGGATGAAGGATGACATCTCACAAGATGTGGGAATATCTTTCGATGCCACAGACTTGCTTCTCATGTTTGCAGAGCGCCCGGTTCTCACTAATCCAGCTCAAGCTTCCCGGACCTTCAAGATAGAGAGACAGTAGCAGCCTGGCCAGACCGGACTGCCTCTCCATCGCTCTAATCGGCTCGATTTTGTCCAAAGGAAGACATTTGAACGCCCAGTATCGTATGGTAAGAAATCAGGGATTGCTGAAAATTACCGAAACCGGAAGCAGTTCCCCAAACTCGATCAAACTCGAGCCGGAAAGCTGGCAAAGATTGATACGATAACCTGCAGGATTCTTGGTTCCAGGTGTGGTTATGAGCCTTATGAGAGGATACTTGAGCAGCCGGATTTACACTTCGGATGCGTTGCACTAGTTCTTTTTATAGGCAAGGCGGTTTTGATTGTACTTGAGTTTATCAGCTGAGTGAGCTGGATGTTTTCAGACCCTAATTCACCACAGATCCAAATTATCTGCTGGATGCTGAAAAGGGGCGGAACAGTCAGCTACCGGAAATTCAACGTAAAATGCGGCCAGTTGCAGGTTGACTCGCAAATGAGTTACGATCTCTTGCATGATAACGGCATCTTAACGAAACTCGATGCCAGAGGTGAGGATGTTGTCAAAATCGTTGATTTGGCCATTGCAGGCAGAATACTGGCGGAACTGAACATGAGGCCGCCCCATCATTCAGGCCGGTTTGGGCTCTAAATTAGAAAGTTTACTTTTCTATTGCAAAGTTATATTAAGCATTAATTTGTACGATAACACTGAGCAATGAATAACCAGAGGAGAGACAGCATGGCTGAAGATAAGGAAGCACTTGACTCTATATCAGGCGAGGCACAAAATAAACCCTATGGTGGGCTGCTCGGAGACAGTGTAACGCTGAGGGTCGTGGAAGAAATCGTTGCCGATCCAAACACCGTATTTAGCCCAACGGACCTTGCAGAATTGACAGATTCCTCTGCGCCTGCTGTGAGAAAAGTACTGAACGATCTCTTAACGTTAAAATTCATCAAATTGGCAAACAGGAATCCTAAGAGGCCGGTATATAGTGTTGTCAAATCGACGAAGAGGTTTCTGGCGCTTGAATTACTCGCCTACGCCAGGCTAGATGATCGCGAAGGCACGACGTTCTTTGATGAACGACTTAAGGAAGTGATTGGCAAAATCGAATTCTCCAACCATCAATAGTCTCTGCAAAAATTGTTCATAATCAGTACCACCGCTCCTGCGGGAAATCGGGAATCCGATACTGCGTCATCCTATGATGAGCCATATGGTGATTATCTATCCCTTCAGGCGATGGATGCCCAATGGCAAATACGAAGGAACAAAGGGTAGAGATCTCCGTTGAGCCATACAAACGAATTGTAATAAGAAGTTATATGCAGTTCGCATCGCCGGTTATGTGTTCAAACTGGCGAAGGGGTGATGCGTCAAGGCCCGTCTGGGCAGATCAGCACCGTTTCAGCTCATGCACTGCCTGCGCTCACCTTACGCTTGACGATTGGTGGACTGGACTATAGGGCTAACAATAAGCACGACAGCGAGGCGGACAGAATTGCATGCTGATTAGCTGGAAAGAAAGCATAAGAAGAGGACAGTAAACCGGTTGATATGTCTGGCATTTGATGATGTTACCGTGTTTAAACTTCCTTTGCCCTCTCTCCTGTTCGCATTTCGTTCTTCATCCAGTTGACCATATTGTTCAGCCCCTCCTGTATTCCTACGGCGGGTTCCCAGTTCAGTTGAGCACGCGCCCTGGATATGTCCGATATGTAGACTTTCTGGTCACCGTTGCGCCATCTGTCGAACCTGAAAGCAGGTTTGATACAAGTCAACTCCTGTATTCGTTCGAGCAGCTCGAGCAGCGATATCGTGTTTGCCGACCCTCCGCCCATGTTGAAAACACCATGTTTTAGATGAGAGTTGAGGAAGGCGTCATATGCCTTCACCAGGTCTGTGACATAGAGTACATCCCTCACCTGCCTGCCGTCGCCGTAAATGGTGATTTCCCTGTTCCTCAGTGCGGAGAGCAGGAAATGCGCCACCCATCCCTGGTCCTCGTTCCCGAACTGCCTTGTTCCGTATATGCAGCTCATGCGGAAGACACCTGTCTTCAGGCCGTACGTGTGACCGTACTCCTGCACGTATAGGTCTGCGGCCAGCTTGGATGCGCCGTATGGTGTGTGTTCGCACCCGTCAACCGGGAAGTCTTCCGGTATGCCCTGTGCATATTTGCTGTCCTCATACCGGTAACGGTTTCCTGTCAGTTCAACTTCGATACTGTTTACGTTCTCCCCATACACTTTGTTCGTGGAGCAGAAGACAACCGCAGGGTTGCGTCCTGATTTCCTGCATGCCTCAAGCACATTGAAAGTGCCAATCATATTGGTATCAAAGTCTTTCCTCGGATCCTTGAGGGAGGTTGTGACTGCGACCTGTCCGGCAGTGTGCACGACAGCGTCTGCGCCACTTATGAGATCGTTCATACTTTTCTCATCCGTGGTTGAGGCTTTCACGAGTTCTATTCCACGATTCTTTGACAGATAATTCCAGTTGTATGCCGATGTGTCTACACCTGTTTCCCCAAGGAGCTTTCCACGGGACAGGTTGTCAACAGATGCAACTTTCCAGCCAGAATCGGCAAAGTATTCAGCAGCATGACTGCCGATGAAGCCTGTGCCACCGGTCACGATCATTCTATTGTCTGCCATTTGTATCGACATTCCTTGTGTGTGAATGGGTTGTTACCAATAAAGTTTGCTGGCTGTGCAGCCAATGTGTATGTGTCCTGAGAATGGCTCAGGAAGCAAGATATCTTTTCCTTTCCTTCTCTTCCATCTCAAACATGTCAGCTGCTTCGATCTCTGAACCCCATCGTACCAGTTTGTCTATTCCCCTGTCCATTTCGGTGAATTTTATGTCACCGAATGTTTTGCGCAGCAACGAATTGTCCGCAAAGTCATGTCTGTTATCACCCGGTCTGAATTCTTCAGAAACATGCGCTTCCAGCTCACTTCCAAGATTGTTACGGAGCATGTTCACGACTTCAAGCAGGGACCTGGGTTTCCCTGTTCCGACATTGTAAACGCCAAGCCCCTTCTTCAGCGCTTCTGCATTGATCCTTGCGACATCCTCAACATAAATATAATCTCTCAGCTGCCTTCCGTCTTCAAAGAGGAATGGCCTGTTACCGCTTTTGAGTCTTGAGAGAAATATTGCAATGACGCCTGTGTACGGATTGCTCAGGCTCTGCCTTGGTCCATAGACATTGAAATACCTCAGCGCCACCGTGGGAATACCGAGCGCGTATCCAAAGTCCAGCGCCAGCTTTTCAGTTGCGTATTTGGACAATGAATAAGGACTCAAATTCTGCATTGGTTTGTCCTCCCTGATACCCACTGGACTTGCCTCCCTGCCGCATGCTGGGCAGACGACTTCCCATGCCCTGGCCTTAAGCTGTTTGACAGGGCGCTGTTCCGGGTTGAAAACATTGTGTTCCGTGCACTCATAGGATCCTTCACCGTAACAGCTCTTCGACGATGCCACGACAATCTTCTCTATCTGCTCCCTGATTTTCCGGTCTCTGGTAAGTATTTCATAAAACGTTGCTGTTCCACCCGCATTGACGTCCATGTACTTTCTTGCCTGCCAGAAGCTCTGGCCCACGCCCACCGCACCTGCCAGATGAATGACAGAATTTACACCCTTAAGCGCTCTTATCCATGATTGCCTGTTCCTCACATCCCCTTTGAGATATACAGCCTTCGGATTCATGTAAGAGGGTTTTCTGCCCCGGTGGACTTGCCTTTCCAGATTATCCAAAACAACAACCTCATAACCTCGACCCACCAGCGTATCTACTGTATGGCTGCCTATGAAGCCTGCCCCTCCTGTTACTAGAATTTTTTTCATACTATCCCTTTCTATGAAGTTTCAATACGTTTCAGTTCTTTCAGAAGCGGTTCCGCCATACGTGACCAGTCGGGGCACAAATAAACCGAGCAAATAAATTGTGGCGTACGGAAATTTGCATATTCCGGATGCATCTTAATACAGTCCCCTGCAGAGAAAGCTATCTCCGAAGAACTTCCATGAAACGTGTTGTTAAGATGCTCGAAGGCGGTTTCTGTCCGATAGAGAGCAGGGCCTTCCGTCCCCGTCGCCCGGGACATGCATTTTTTATCACAGGTCACGTTGAATACCCCTTTACAGGCCCCCTGCGGTTTACAATTCTCAATCCGATTTCAAGTCTTCATGATGGCAAAGAGGAATACGAGAACAGCAATGACTGCACCGGCGATAGCAGCAATGATGCTCAGAAATGCTCCCCAAATCACTAATGAAAGATTCGGGTCAGCATAGCTATAAATCTGGGCCGCGGCAAGCCATGCGATAGCGACTATTACGCCTACCAGAAGCAGAATGACACCAACCATCCTGCTTTTGCCTGTGCCAAAGTAGGATGTGAATGCACCGGCGAATATCATAAAAATGCTGAATGTCAGAAGAAGCACGGTAACAAAATTTCCAAAATTCTGCACTGGAACGGCATCTGCAGCAACAAGCGATATGATGGTTGGAAAAGTATGCATATTTCTCATCTGGACTATTAGTTGGGTATTTAAAATATTATGCTGCGTTCTGGTGATTCAGATTTTGTGATGAATTAGTCAATTGCCTTTTCCTCTTCTCCTGCGTATATAAACGAGCGTGAAGACTGCAGCAATGGAGACGGACAGCAGGATCACAGCCAACAGGTCATAATTGTTCTTTCCCTCCAGTGCTGTGTTGTTCCCAACAAACGGCAAAATATGCATCGAATGCAAAGTAAGATTCGACGAACCGTTTCTGGCATAAGGAAGTTTGCCGAACGGTATCTGGGGAACAGCAGGAAAAGTGTCATTTGCGCTTATGGACATCGGGCTCCTCCGAAGATTCCCAGAGGAATACTTCTGGCTGAAGTCAAAGAAGTCCAGGGGTATGTTTGAAAACGATACGAAGCCGTTGAGGGGGGGTATTTTCCAGTTAAAGTCAATGAATGCAAGCAGTGAATCGTGATTTAGCAGTGTACTTGAAATATAATCCTCCTTTGCGTAAGGGGAGATTACAATCAGAGGAACCCTGAAACCAAGTTGTATGTTATCGAGGACAGGAGGTGCAACCTGATCGTAATAACCACCTCCCTCGTCGTATGTAATAAAAATCGCACTGCTGTTCCAGATGGCGCTGTGCATTACAGCATTGACTATATTGAGCATCCATACCTCGCCCAGCGTCATATTGCGAGGCGGATGCTGGCTGTACTGTGAATCGGTTGTTCCAACTGGCATGACCCAGCTCACTGAAGGAAGAGTGGATGAATTGACAGCTCTGTAGAAACTGGTCCAGTTCTGGACATACTGAGCGCTGCTTCCGAAACCGGATATGAAATCAAGCGGTATGGAAGAAGTGCTTGAAGTCACAGTGTAATAGGACCAGCTTATGTTGAAATACTGGAGTTCATAGAATACTGTCTGATTGTAAGGGATATAAGGTGGAGGGCCGTTATCAGCCTCGACTGGTGTATATCCGGCAAGAGACATAAGCCTGTTTGGTATAGTTTCGCTCAGATAGCTGGAAAAGTATCTGTCTCCGAGCCCGAATTCTTCTGCGAGTATCCATTCCAGGGAGAGCTGGTTGGAGGTGAAGTATGTCATTGACTGGGGGCCTGAATTGTTTAGAAAGCCGTTCATGAGTCCATTGTTGAAATCATTGTGGTAAGTAGTGTATCCTTCAACAGGATCCGTTGTGCTGTAGGTGCCGTTGGGAACCGGGCTAAGGCTTGAAAGCAGGCTCGTGTTCAAAAGGTTCACCGGCCTCTCAATCCCAGCCGTTGCGTTACTATTGTTTCCCTGAACTTCCGGGTAAATGCCGAATAAGTTATCGAAACTATGATTTTCCATCATTATTATGATAACATGCTTGATGGGTGTTGCAGTGTTTCTCTGGCCGGCCTGAGCGCTTGCAATTGTGGTGAAGCCGGCAATGATTATGATGAATGACAGCAATAATGAAACGATCACGTCAAAGGTAAGTTGCACATCATCACTGCCGCCGTTTATGTCAATTTTGGTTATAAATCCCTGCGTGCAAATTTGGTCGGTGATGCGAAATGCTGTAATCGGCAGTAAAACAATGTAACAGTATTCAAGTCATGCGAAAAGAGGGTGCAAGCAGGGTATGAAGTTACTGTAAATGGTCAATCAAGACAGAATGAATGAGAGAATTGTTCCGGAAAGGAGATGTCGTAGATGTCCTATCAGAGCAGAAATACATATTAATACCTCATTCAGATAGATTCAGGGAGCCAGTATTGAGCAGTTTGCAAACGGGCTGAACGGTGTGGATGAGGTGTGATGAAAAAAGAGGAATATGCAGCATATTTAATTTTCATCGCATTTGCAACATATGTCACCGCTGTAAATGTAAAAGGCATTTACATCATTCATTTCATAGATCAGACCTGGCCTCTTAATCCGGCGCAGGATATCGTGACACTCCTTTATGCCTGGAAAGTAAAGAACATGGGCGGCAGCCAGATTCTGAACATTTTCAATCTGCCGGACATTGGTTGGCCTCTTCTGCTCAGTCTTTTCAGGATACCTCCAGCCTTTGGAGATATTTTCACATACATTCTCTCACAGAGCCTTGCTTCCATCTTCTTCTACAAGATAATGCGAAAATTCATAATTCCATCAGAGAAAAAAATTATCTGGATTGCTGCCATAGTTGCTTCACTTCTGTTCGTCTATAACTATGACATTTTGATAAATTACTGGTGGGACGCCACATCAATAGATTTTCTGTTCTCGGGGTTATTCATTGCCTTCATCTATTATCTAATGATAGAGCTACAATCCTTCATCAGAGGCAACAGAATAAACTACCCCAGATTTGCAGGTCTGCTTATCCTCTCTGAGCTCACATTCAGTATCAACGTGCCTGCGAATTTCAGTTATGCAGTTCTCACTCTTGCATTGCCTGGACTGCTTCTGTTCTATCCGGCGTTCACCTTCAAAGGGTTGAGGCGCTTTATCATTTTCTATGCAATATTTCTGGCTGCAGCACTCGCCATAAATACCTGGTGGATCGGTTCCACCATTCTTTTTTCCCGATTGGCTCCGGCCTTTGCAGGAAGCAGCACCTCTGTGAATTACAACCTGCTGCTCTTTATACAGACGACCAGACCATTGAATCTGATAACACTGCTGAGGGGAATGTATGGGATAGAAAGATATCCCGGAGCCACTGCAGCAGACACCTTCATATACAGCAGCTTTGGCTCCTACCTGACGTATCTTATCCCGATATCCATCGCAATTGCCTACTTTGGCAGAAGAAGGTACAATGTCCAATATCTGTACTTCCTGATAGTTTCCATTCTCCTCGCCATAGTAATGGCCGGAGTAAATTCTCCCGTATATTTCCTTGTGAAAATTTTAGTGAGCAATCCACTGATACTCCAGGCAATTCGTAATGTGCCGGTAGCATTCGGTTACTCCTTCTACACGCTGCTCATCATATTGCTGTCTGTCTCGGTTGTGAGAATTTTACTGCTGCTTGATCCCACCTCACGGTTCAACACCTCCGATAGCGGTTCCAAGAGTTTTCGACGTCTCTCCCGTCAAATTCCGGCCATTCCTGAAAGTGTGTCCTACATTCGTCCTGCCGGATATTTGTGGAAGAATGCACTTCCAGAAGCTAAATGGAAACTTGCGCGTGCATCGGACATTCCTGAAGTCGTTTATACGAAAAGTTACAGAAATCTGAAGGACTTGCAGGTAAGCGTTCGGCACAGAATGCTGAATAACCGGCAGGCGGACTATTACGCAACAGCAGTAAGGACCTACAGCGGAAGAAGGAAGTATCTTGGCCAGTCCTTCGCGCTCCTGCTGATATTCCTGCTCATAGCAGCGCCCTTTGTTTCCACCGCAACACCAATCTTTACCGGTCATGCGATCCCGGGAAGTCCGTACCGTGCAAGGATGTCTATCCCACCGTACGAATATGCGGTCGCTTCCTATCTCAAAACACATGTCGGCAATGCTTACGCTCTTCTCTATCCCGGAGGATTCCTGGAACAGAACTGGACCAACGGCTACGACTCTTACGATGTTCTTCCCTCCCTCCTCCCGGCATCAATGATTATTGACGGCAAGTCCAACCAGGTGCTTAATTTCATCTACAACTCAATCGGAAGCGGCTCGGCTGCAGGAGAAAATCTGAGCCTTGCACTTGCCCAGCTGAATGTGCAGTACGTGGTAATTGAAGGGATGGTTGGCGGCAACGTGCCCTTTGGTTTCGGCCCGCCACCGGACTATCCACTCATCCTCTCATCGTTAAATCACACGGCCAACCTGACGCTTGCAAAGGTGATATCCCCGGACTACATTTACAGGAATGCACTCCTGCCCGGCACCGTTTCGATTGCCAGCAGAATCATTAACGGTTCGGGGTTCCTGGATGGCTATGCTGTGCCTGCAGAGAACATTGGCTCCTCATACTTCAATGATTCTCTGGTCAATCCGATAACCACAGTCTCTCAGACATTGGAAAACAGGAGTCTTTTTGGTACCCATTTCCTGGATTCTGTCAACATGACGTCTGGCTATCTGTCCTCTTCCAGAGTCGACCCGGCGTTGAGCGTGAGCCAGATCGTAGACAACAACACTTTCTTCGGATCTAATTTTAAGGATTATTCCAACATAACCGGTCTGGTGTACAGCTCTTCCCAGGAAAACAGTTCGTTCGTAGCCGCCAATGACTTCAGCGCACAGTGGAATGGAGGCATATCGATATCGCTCAACAACTCCACCAAGGCATACATACAGTCCCATCCTGTATCCGGACCTTTGGGTTCAATGGGTGTTGTCTTCTACAACGGACTTCCGCTCCAGATAAACACATCTGTGTACCCCTACCTGGTAATGAATTTCTCAACAAACATAAACACGGCGATATACATACAGCTGTTTACAGCTCCTGTAATAAACAGCACGACATGGAATAACAACAGATTCCAGGTTGCGCTGTACGAATACTGGGCCTCTAATGGCGTCTACGGTGCCTTCAGATATTCCAGCCCGGGTCATTCCAGCATGCTGCTTGTCAACATGAATAATGCACTCAGCCGCAGCCGCGACAAGACAGTCGATTACATTCTCATCCAGATTCTGCCGCTCAACAACACAGGTGCCGGACTGCATGCATCGATAAGCGACTGGCCCGGATACCAGAATCTCACCATCAGTTATCTTGCCATAGGAAAGTTCTATACCAGCACGCTTCAGCCAGGTACATACATTTCGACGCCAACGCAGAACATACAAACTCAAAACGGCATTGTGACATATGATATTGTGTCGCCTGTTGATGTCCATGTTAACGTGGGTGGTCTGAACGGTACGCTTCCTGTTCTGGTCGTCTTCCATCAGAACTATAATCCATACTGGATGCTTGAGAATACGAAGGGCATATCAAGCTGGAAGCACGTGCTGATTGACAATAGCATGAACGGCTATCTCATTTATCCTGTCAATGGCAGCAACGGCATTTCATTTGACATGAAGTATACTGTCCAATCCTATGTTTACTGGATAGTATATCTGCCTCTTTCATTCAATGTGCTGCTTATCGGTGTTATTATTTTCTCAAAATCATCGAGGACAAGACTGCGCTCCCTGGTTGATCGTTTAGCGAAACACTCAAAAGTGGACGGAAAGACATAATTGAAT
The DNA here is from genome assembly GCA_019721075.1 of Candidatus Sysuiplasma jiujiangense. NCBI lineage: Archaea > Methanobacteriati > Thermoplasmatota > Thermoplasmata > Candidatus Sysuiplasmatales > Candidatus Sysuiplasmataceae > Candidatus Sysuiplasma > Candidatus Sysuiplasma jiujiangense. Next base: position 24,983 of record JAHEAD010000013.1, on the reverse strand, counting down.
CCGGTCATCTTCAAAAAGCTTCAATGAATACAACAGTCTTCAAAGGCAAATGGAGTTCTGAATGTCGGGCATTTGAGGGTGATTGTATCGGATTTCGGAAGCGGAAAACATGAAATTTGATGCTCACTTAACAAATATAATCGGAACAAAAATGGCAGCTGATTTAACAGTTTTTAGCAGGAAAAGCATCTGTTATAAAAGCACATTGCGGTTGGGTCTGGCATCATAATAGTTAAATCCCAATGGATGTTCGCTCTACAAGTGTAGGCTTTGGGCTTAAATGTATTGATCATTAAGGATACTCTTTCTGCCAAAACCGGTGCGACGAAACTTGCATTCGACATAGCAAAGTCTTTTATTTCATCCGGTGACCGCGTCAGAATCGTCTTCTTCCACGATGATGGAACATCGTATCTGGTTAATCTTCAGTCTATGAAGCCTCTTGATGTTGATATTGAAGAAGACAATATCTGGTTCCGGGTCTCCCAGCTTTTCCAGGTTCCGGTTTTCAAACTCTTCCTGAAAGGTGCATTCTATATTAAGGACGCAGTCAATATTTTCGGGCAGTTGAAATTTGCAAAGAAGATTAACAGAGGCAACATTGATTTCGACTTAATCATCTGCATGAGCATTTGGACAGGAATTGTCCCAATTTTAATGAAACAGGAATACAGGAAGAGGTTGATCCTCTATTTCCATGAGCCTCCAACTTTCTCCGGTCTTCCATTTGCAATCAGGAAGATTCTGGGACTCTATCTCAGCAAGTTGATGAAAATATCCGCTGTGAACATCTCAATCACGGACAAAATGCGAGATGAGATCCGCTCATCCCTTGGCATAAACACCCATGTAGTAAAGGATTATTTTACACTTAAAAAACTGAACATTCAAAAGGAGAAATTTGTTCTGCTTGACACACGATGGACATTTGTGAGAAATCCCTTCTTTGCAATCGACATAATGAAGATTCTTCCGGAAGTGAAATTCACCATGTGCGGCACATTCGGCTCTTCTGAGCTGAGGCAGAATTTCATCGACAGGATCAACTCGGAAGCCCTAAATGAAAGGATCTCCATCATGGAAGACCTGGCAGAGGAAGCGCTTGATGAGCTTTATTCCAGGGCAATGTGTTACATAAGGTGGTCTAATCCTGACATTGTCGAAACCGGACCCAGTTACGGGCTGATACAATCGATTTCCAACGGATGCGTGCCGATAGTCAGCTCAGAGCTAGGATCTGCCAGCGACGTCCTGGAACACATGGGCAGGGATTTTGTTGTCAGTAATACTCCTCAGGGATTTGCGTCTGCAATAGAAAGACTTTTCAGAGATCGGGATTTTTTAAATGAAGCTGTTCAAAAAGCGGTGAAATGGAGAAACGGATATACGGCAAAGGAGTACAGGGAGTCTCTCCTGGAAAAGTTCAACGGAAATCAGCCAGTTGCATAGCCCGTGTGCTCATGCTGCACATTCCGGAGGCCAACGGAAGGCTGTAAAATATCAGGATGACTTTCAGGGCAGGTACGTCTACTATGTGTCGTAGACAATAGCAGGAATCAACTACGTCCCCAACCTGAATTTAAGATCGTAGCTTTGATGCACTGTGGCTTGTTTTATCCCTCTGACTAACGGTGTGATGGATTGCAAATTCCTCACAGGCAAAAACATGAAAGATGACGGAATCAAACCGTAACTGATTTTAACCCTGATGTCAATGGCGCATCTCTAAAATTCGCTATTTAAATGGAGAATGGCTGTTTGTGTAACTTCAGTAATCAGTTTACCAGGTTTCTGCGGGATTGACGAGTGTGAATGCCATAAACTCTGAAGCAGAGAATTCCACTGTTGAACGCGATCTTCTCAGGGACACGATATTTTCAATGGGTCGCGGAACGGCGATTACACTTTTTGCATCGCTGAGCTATTTCATCATTGCCTTCATCAGCCGAGTCATTATACTGAGGCTGATAACGGTAGAGGAATGGGGGGAGTTCACCCTGGCCTTGTCACTGATTGCACTGTTCAGCATGATTGCACCCCTGGGAATGGATGCATCAGTGGCAAGAAATCTTGCGTTCTTCGGCGGTGAACGGAAAGAGTCCATTGCCTTGAACGGACTTGCGGCTTCCGCTATTCTCGGCGCTCTTTTTTCACTTGCAATATTCTCAATTTCACCCATCATTGGCAGAATTTTCCATGAGTCGTACCTTGCCTTTATAATCGTCATATTTTCTCCCGCGCTTTTCTTTGGAATTGTGACGCAGATGGCAGCTTCTATCGCGAGAGGATACAGAAATACCGTCGCAAACGCCCTATTCATCAACCTGCTTCCACCAACTCTTTTCACACTGTTATCCGTGCTCCTTTATTATTCCGGGCAAGGTTTTTACGGTATCATACTGGGCAATGTGATTGCAGCGGTTGTTACCTCATCCCTGTCTCTTGTTTACATCCTTAGAAAGAAATATGTTAAATTCACGGGGCATCTCAGCGCTTCGGAAACCAGGTTTCTTCTCCTGTTCGGCCTTCCCATAATGATGGTTGGTTTCTCATCATATTTCATGTTATACGCAGACACGCTGATCCTTGGCCTCTTCAGGGATGCCGCACAGGTCGGATATTATTCGGCTGCGCTGTCTCTGAGTAAGCTAAGTTTTATCGGTATCAACGCACTGGGCTTCATCATACTTCCGGTAGCATCCGGGCTAATTTCGCGTAACAGAAGGGCAGAGCTCAATCTTCTCTATAAAACAATATTGAAATGGAATCTTGTAATTTCCGTTCCAATTTTCCTGCTGTTCTTCAGCTTTCCCGGTGCAACGCTTTCAATTGCGTTTGGCAGCAGGTATGGAAAGGCGGCTGTTGCACTGCAGATACTCGCGCTGGGTTCGTTTATTAATTCTGTCATCGGCCCATCCTCTCCCTCACTCGCAGCGACCGGAAAGACAAGACTCGTTGCCTTCTCCGGCCTGCTGGGAGCAGGAGGAAACATTTTACTGTGTGTTGCCCTCATACCTTATTTTGGCTTTGTCGGAGCAGCGATAGCGTCTGTTTCGGGATCGTTCATTTACCGTATCTTTTGCCTGACCTTCTTTGCCGGAGAAAACAAGCTCCAGCCCTTTACCCTAAATCTTCTGAAACCGCTGATACTCTCCATTTCAGTTCCAATCGTCCTGTTTGCGGCATTCAGACCTGTCCTGAATATAACTACTGCATTAATCTTCCTCGCCGGCTCGTTCGTTTTTTCCATAGCAGCGATACTCTTAACAGCAAGTTTAGAAGAATCGGATATCTTCATCCTCGAATTCATCGAACACATTCTCAAGAGGAGGCTCCGCCTTGTAAGGAGCATAGGCAGGGCATTCATTACATTCGGTCAGAAGAAATAGGGCATTTGCCGCACCAAGAGAAAAAGGAATTGCTCTCCCGGTTGATGCATCGTTACATCATATGCCGCCATCGATTCCCAGCTTGAAGAAAGGCTTGTCCCGCAGAATAACTATCTCCCTGTCGCTGCACAGGCGGGAAGACTGAATTGCTGCTCTCTTTTCCAGAATTTGAGGAAGCATCCTTATGAATTCGGCGCTTCCCTTAAGCCTGTAGCGCGCCTCCTCGCTTCCGCCGGTTAAAGTCAGCTTCAGGACAATAAGGGATCTTGATGCGAAATATGATAAAAGCAGGGCTGCAGCTGTAGTGGCTCTGAAATCCTTGAGCACAAGCATGGGGAAGTTTCTGGACATGTTGACGAGCGCGTATCCTGACATTTTCTTGGTGGTCGCAGAACCTAAGTGGAAGACCCTGCCTCTCGGCTCAACCATTACCTTATACCCTTTCAGGAGTGCACGCACAGAGAAGTCCTTCAGTTCGAAGTATGTGCGGAAATCCTCATCGATTCCGCCCAATTCCTCCCAGACAGTCCTTCTGACAAAAAGGGCAGCACCAGCAAAGTCAAGAGTCTCGTACAGCAGGTCGTATTTCTGCGGTCTTCTACCGTTTTCCTTCATGATTCCGCAACCGCAGATGTCTATTCCGTTCCTGACGATGGAGTCCATTACAGTTCCGAAACAACCATCGAGCACAACCGTATCATTGTTAAGCAGGAGTGCCACGTCACCGGTTGAAGCTTTTACACCCCTGTTCATACCTCCTGAAAAGTGGTAATTCTCAGCGAGTCTCAGTAGTTTCACCGAGGGAAATTCTCTTTCCACAATTTCACATGATGAGTCGGCAGAGCCGTTATCCACCACAATGATTTCGGTTTCAGGATAGTTCTGCGAAATAACACTGTTTATGCAGTCATGAAGGAAACGAGCCCCGTTGTAGTTGAGTATTATGACCGAAAGCCTTGGCAAATTCAAGGAAAGAACCTCACTCTGGAGGTCGCGGCCACCTATTATGCTCAGGCTGCCTACAATCTCCAGTTTGTTTGGGCTAGACACATTCTGTGCATAAATTATTTTTGACGCCTGCTGTGCTGGGCAGCGCTGTATTTTCTTTTACTGGCTCAGATTCTCCCAGGCTGCATTAGCTTTCCGCCATTCAGCTGGAAATAAACAAGAGTCAAAAGAAGGTTATCATATATTGCAGGCAGTGCTTAGAAACCAAACAGAGAATCGAGAAATTCAAATGAGCGTATCACGAGAAGTCCAGGCAACAGATACAACGCCTCAGATGGCCGGTAATCCTGCAGAGCATTGTCTATCAGCTTCAACCTCCTGCGGAATGACTTGAGCTCTTTCCAGTAGACCGGGTGCCTTGAGGCATATATTTCTCTTCCTGAAGCGTACTTTTTCCGTTTGGAAAGATAACTTACGAAACCAACATCCTCTTCGTTGTGCAGTATCGTCGCTTCAGTCCATCCAACGCTATATCCGTGCTCTATAATTCTAGCATGCATATCCAGATCCTCGAAACCCTCGAGGTGTTCATCGTAACCTCCAACGCTTTTGAACACATCCTTCCTTATCAGCCGGACGCTTTCGAAAATTCCGCTCATGTACATGGCATTACGCTCGATCGCGCGGGCTCTCGCCCAGTAGTTGCACCCTGTAATCACCTTTTCCCTGAGGCACAGGGCGTCATGCCTGACCGCATCATGGATACATCTGCTGATTGTTCCTTTCTCGAGCGTCATATCTGAATCCAGGAACATGACATAATCTCCGAAAGATTTCTCGAATCCAAGGTTTTTCGCTGCAGATCGTCCTTCTGCGCATATCAGGTATTTCGCTCCCTCTTTATCGCAGATAGATGATGTTGTTGCATCCCTGACCCTGTCAACTACCAGAATTTCAATTTCATCAGTTTCATCGGCATTAATGGAGCGCAGCAGAATAGAAATGCCTTCTGGGTTGTTCCAGACTGGAACTATTACTGAAATTGCCTTGGATTGCATGCATGCTCCTCCATTCGTCCTTTGAAGCAGTCGGATGAATTGCTGTTTTAAACTTATAGCTGTTGTGTCAGGACGCAGGGAAATTTGAAAAATTTGAATAAACCTGAGTATTCCTGATGGGAGCCTTGTTTCCAGGCGGCCTTTTAAACTGCATCCTGTATCGAGCTGAAACCGGCATATGCCGGATTTGCACTTGCATTACGGACTGAATGAGCGTTCCGGGACACGAATGCCTGCAGTCCGATGCTTTTGCGATTTGCCTTTTCCGTATTGGCGTGCAATCATTTATGTATTTCAAGTGCACAGTAATCTCTCCGTAATACATATGAGACATCACTTCAGACAACTGGCTCTATGTGTTTTCGCAGGATTAGTTGCATTTTCACTGGTTACCACTTCGCTGTTCCCTGGCGCCGATACTGCCAGGCATCAGCCCGAAACGCGCGCCAGTTCCGCTGGTATCGGTGCATTTTCCTTCCCTTACACATACTCTGTGCCGGCAGTGCCATCCTCGCAGGGTGCACTGGGAAATACAGGTCCTACGATTCCCATTTCAGATATAGGCATAAACTCAGGCAACCCAGGTTATGTCGGCAAAATCGGAAATCCATGGACAGGCGTTCCTTATCCCAGATTGCCCGCCGCTCTTGAAATTCACGTTCTTAATGGAACTGCACAGTCTGCATCGAACTCAGTCCATGCAAGGATCAAGCTCGTCAACATTACAACAGGTTCTGCCGAGTATGCTTACACGGGTGCTTCAGGTTATGCAAATTTCAGCATATTCGAAGGCAGTTATATTCTGGAGGTTGCTTCGGCCTCCTCAGCATTTGTAAATTACACATTTGAATATACATTCAACAGGCAATCTGAATCACTGACTGTCTATCTTATGCCATCCTCGTACACCAGAGTTTCAGTCGGCGGCCAGAATTCTGGAACATTATGGGTAAGGCAGAGGGTAAACTGGGGAAATAACGTCCTGATGCCGCAGCTCGAGGTCGAACTTCTGAACGCGTCCTCTTCTGATGCAGTCATTGGCACAGCGTACACCGCATCCAATGGAAGTGCTGAATTCACCGGCCTGAGTTCCTCCTTCAGGTATGAGTTAAGGTCTATAGGATACTCCAATCCCCTTACAGATACATATTACGGAATGACAAACGCAACATCAAGCGCATTCTCTATTGCTGGTGCGGAGACAGTTTACACCGCAAGCGGCATGTTTGGAATTAGCAGGAGCACTGCTCTGCTTACAAATGTAACCGTTCCCCGAGGAGCAGGCATGTGGAACATATCCAGTCCAGCCACCATAGACGGCGGCATAACATACATATCGTCAAAAATTGACTTCCAGTCGCCTGTTCCGCTAAAGATCGAAAATGCGACCGTTTATTTCAACGAAAGCTACAACCTCACCGGGAACCCATCGAGCATTTCGTTTTTAAATTCCAGAATTATCTTTCTGGGAGAAAACTCGTATGTGTTACAGAGCTCGACTTCAGGCAATATCAATTATGCCAAGGATTCCGTTTTCATAGGGATGAACATGAAGGGTTACAGTGGAGTGACATTGCACTTCGCCAACGCTTCAGACAGCGTCTTTTTAGGCATATATTCTAACGGCGGGTCATTCATATCCGGCAACTTCCTGAATGATCTGATAACCAATTCCTCAGGGTTCGACCTCACTGGAAAAGAACAGACATTCTCCAACCTGACTCATGTCAGTATTGTCAATACCATATTCCTCGGCGGTGCGAGCAATTACGGCACAATTAACATGAAGGATACTGCCATGTTCAATTCCTCCACCAACATCAGCGCTGAGAGGTTTGACCTGAATAACTCTCTTTTGAACGAAACAATACCATATGAGCATCTGCCGAATTATGGCTCCGTATTCGGATACATCAGTGTGCGGTATTTTGACGCCAATCATTCCGTATTTACCATTTCGCCGCCTTCGAATGTGTCATTCCAAAATTTTGTTACCAACATAACGCCTAACAGGCCAAACGGAGCATACCCCTCTTCTCCTTACGTTGTTTTTTCATTTCCCGGCACTCCCGGAGTCAATAACTTTGTAAACTTTACAGCTTCCAACCTGACAAGAGCATTTCCTCCGGTAAATATGAACATACAGTTTGGCAATTACTTCACGATTGCTAACCTGTACAATGACAATATAAACTACAATTATTCCTACTCCCAGGTGAACCAGATTATGGAGAGTTACACTTCCACGCCGTTCCTGGGTGGAAGGATAAGCCTTACATTCGACTCAGTGATGAACATAAACAATTCAATTATAAACGGCGGCCTTGGACAGAGGATCGTACCTTATCTCCAGAACGGAATACCTGATTACATCACGCATGACCTGTTCCCCTTCACCTACGATATCCAGTCCTACTCATTCTTCAGATTCTTCCCTTCGGGTTCAGGCGGAACATACTTTGTAGAAAACAACTCTTTCCAGTACATCTACTGGAACCTTACCTGGTGGAACATTGGCCAGGACGGTGCCGGCTTTACGGACTTATGGATGGAAACACTTGCAGGCGCTTCCTTCGCCACCGGCGCAGTCCCGGAAATCTACATTGATCACAATACCTTCTGGTCTCCCGCGTTCGGAACCGGAGGGAATGGAATTTCCGGCAATGTCGAGTTTGCGAAAAGCGGCATTAAAGGTTATGTGGCTAACAATTTATTTGAAAACAGCCCGCGATATGTTTTGGGCATTCCGGACAATTACACCTATTATTTCTTTGTTCCACATATGGATGACATCCTTGCCACCGCTGCCAACGTCACAATTTCCGAAAACACATTTCTTAACCTTACCAACCTGACAGTGCCCATTGGGACTGATCAGGCATATCAGAACGGCGGGAGCGGCGGCAACATCACGCTGGAAGGCAATCAATTTTACTACTATCCTGCCGTTGGCGGCATAAACTTCATAAATGCTTCATGGGCGTGGGGTCCCGGTGGGTATTACGGGGCAAAGGTCAACTTTCCGGGAGGCTACGGCTATGACGGAAGCAACATATCATACGAAATTCCAATGGGATATTACAGCTCGCTTAGATTGGTCAATTCGATGAATGGCGATTATATTTTCAACACAAGTGTGGGGCAAAATGCGACTTCCCCATATGTTACCAACCCGAATTACCAGATCAGGGTACCGCAACAGTGGTCCTGGGCAATCGAACCTGATTTCACCTGGAATGGCACCGCATATGTTGCACAATACAACGGCATGGGCGGTCCGCAGCCCGGCCTCAGATGGGATGGCTATCTCTATTCTTGGTCGTTTGAACCTAACATGACATACATTGCAGCCAATTCCACCCGGGCGCCAGCGATTCCATTGAAATGGTCCATACGAAATCCGGTATTGCAGGATATGACTGTAAGCCTGTATTCACACAACCTGACAAGCGGGATTAACACATTCATTGAGAGCAGGGAGTCGACGGCATCGGTGATCAACCTTACTTACAAGTATGCGCCCTCCATAGACGGCTTGAAGTGCATCTTCTTCCTGAATACGAGCGTTAACCAGAGCACGGGAGGACAGTCGTATCTCCTTTCCTTTGAGGAGGAAGGTCTCCCCCCAGGTACACAGTGGGGCATCAAGATCAACAATATCTCCAGACAGTCGACTTCAAACGATATACAGTTCAGCCTCACAAACGGGTCGTACAACTACAGTGTCTACCAGCTTCAGGGGTGGAGTGCCAGAAACGGCTCAGGAACAGTGACTATACATGGCGGCAATTCCACCGTTTTCGTGAGCTTCAGTCAGATTACATACAGTGTTGATTTTAAAGAAAATTCGTTTACCGGAAAGAAGTGGAGCGTAGAGGTTGGAACCCATTCCGCAAATTCAACATCTGATTCTATTTCCATTTCGCTGCCAAACGGCACTTACGCCTATAACATAACCCCGCCTAAAGGATTCGCGTTGATTGGCACTGATCGCAATATTACCGTTTCAGGTTCCAGCGTAATAGTATTTCTGAATTTCACCGAGACTTCCATTTATCCTCAAAAGAGCAGTTACGGACAGAAGATATTCATGCTCGACCCAGCTGTCGCGGCACTGATCGCTGTTACTGTTATCCTGGCGGCTGCAGCAGTTTTCTTAATTTTCATTTTGCCTGCAAGGCGTAAGCGCAACTGAACGCAAGGCACGTATTGAATCCTCAGTTTCTGCTGCGTACCAGACCCAGCGGAGCGCTTGTTATGCATGTTTCGAAGTCATTTGTTACCGCCTTCCAGTCATATTTGCTTGCTGTCATTCTACCGTTGTTTCCCATCTCCAGCCTTGTATCCTTCAGATCGAGAAGCTGATGCATAACATCCGCCAATCTGATTATGTTCCCCACGGGATAATAGACACCATTCTTATGATCTGATACAAATTCAGACGTGCCGAACACTTCAAGCTCTTTGGGGACAGCAACAATTACGGGAAGGCCCAGCGCCATCGCCTCGAGTGTGGCTATGGAAAACCCTTCGCGCTCCGAAGTAAGAACGAAAATCTTGGAGGAAAGAATTGTCCTCACCTTCTCCTCGTCTGAAACGAAGCCCAGGAAGTCTATCTGATCTGCCACTCCTGCTTTAAAGGCATGAGCCATCAATCTTTCCCTTAGCGGACCGCCGCCGATGATCGCCGCCTTTCCAGTCCACCCGTACTTGAATTTCAATCTTGAAAGTGCATCAATGAAGTCCCTGTGCCTCTTGATTTCCACCAGTCTTCCCACAGTGACGAAATCATAGTAATCCAGAAGTGCTGGTATTCCATCTGTCTCTCTGTTCAGCAGTCTGTCAAGATCGACGCCACATGGCACTACACTGACTTTCTTTGCGTCTACCTGAAAATTCTGCTTCAGGCTGTTGGCTGTTACACCTGAGATCGCAGTGACAACATCGGCAGATGTAAGTCCGATCTGGAGAAGCCGCTTGATCGCCCTGTTAGAAAGCTTGCCAAGCACACCTCCAAAATAATTGTAATTGTGCCATGCTTCCGGGACGTCAAGTATCTTCACACAATTAATATCTCTTACCCAGGCTCTCATAGTCAGCAGATGGAGATAAGGAATCGCTTCAACTACAAGGTAATCCGGTTTCCAGTCATTCATTGGATTCTTTGACATAAGGGCAGAGAACAGCAGGCTGTGTGGATGGCTGCGCCGCCCGGAACTGTCCCTCTGGAAATAGTCAGGGAACGCAGGATAGAACCTAGTACCGCCTTCTTCTGTGAAGGCTTTCCGGCAGGTAGTGTAAACATGCACCTCATGACCTTTCCGCGCGAGCCGATTTGCAAGCTCCAAGACCCTTATTTCATAACCCCCGAAATATATCGGAGCACTCTTGTCGGTTATGAACCCAATTTTCAATTGTTCCACATTCTACACCTCGTCTCTACCATTCCAATCATATTGCCATACTTTGGATTCTCACTGATACAGGCAGGCCGACCATTCGAGACAGGCTCACCCTGTCTACAATCTTCCTGCGCTCCGGCGCATCACTGTTGCCGCCCGAACACAGTTGCTCATTGGAATAGCCCGCGATACCTTTCATATACGATTCCCTTTCTTTAGAGAAGACTCAGAAGGAAGATTGGTCAGTAGCGCAGTCTACAGCCCGCAACATCACTCTTGCACCGGCGTGATTTGCAGGCATTGAGCGAAAGCATCAGCACAGCTGGCTATATCTTCCCTCCTGGCTCTTCCTGCTAGGTCTGGAGTGATTATCAAGATTGACGTTAATGAACATTGTGGATATCCAGTAAACATGAGGTCGTAACTGGCCTTATGCCGGTTACCCCCCCCCCCAGCCGCTCAGCACTTACCGCAATCTGCTCGGAATCAATGCGCGCACGCCTTTATTGCTTCGTTCTCAATCAGTGCAACCCTGTCGTAAGATAGGTAGTCAAGTGCAAATTGTCTTCCCTCCAGCCCTATTTGCAACCTCAGATCATCGTCTTCCAACAACTTTGTAACTGCTGATGAAAAACCGTTTATATCCCCCTCTTTTACCTTCAATGTCCCCTTTGAGAAAATTTTCAAGCTTTCAACATCATAAAGGACAACAGGCAATGATGATGCGAGAGCCTCTGCTATCACAATTCCAAATCCTTCTTCCCTTGAAGGAAAGACGAAAATCCTGCTTCTGGCGTACAACTCCCGTTTTTTGTCTTCATTGACGTACTCCGTAACAATTTCAATATTACCTTCCAGCCTCTTGGTTTTAACCAGCCTGCGCAATTTTTCCAAATCGCCCGAACGGGACATTATCTTCAATTTAACGCCGGAATTGGATATCCGAACCCGTTCAACGATCGCAGGCAGTTCAAAGGCTCCCTTTCTATCTTCCGCTATTCCAATGAATAAAAGATCGTTGGATTTCTCATTGGACGAATAGAAATCGCTCACGGAAACACCGTTCGTAGTGAGAGCGATTTTGCGATTGGTCGCGAACAATTGTTTGAATTCTCTTATGAGGCTTTCATTGTTCAGTATCATGATCCCGAAGGACCTCCTGAATACGAAGCTACAAACGAGTCTTTCAAGTGAACGTCTGTTCCTCATTCCTGAATGAATTATATTGACGAGGCAGACAAGTTTCCTTCCTGTCAGAAGATGTATCAAGTAGGAGTACAGCAGGCTGAGGTAATATTCCGAACAATTTAGAAGGAGATCGCAGCCGTATGCAACCCTCAGCGTGTTCATGAATCCCCTGGTAAGGTCCAACAAGCTGCCGCCGGCACAACCGACTACAACCTCTAAATTCTCGAGCTTCGACTTGAAGTATTCATCTGCATCCTCATATGTTTCCGAGTCGACATTTATTACGAAGTTGAAATCCCTACCGCTGATTCTTGAGTATATTTCAAGCGTCCTAACCGTTATTGAGTTCAGGTACCTGCCAAACCTGAATACGGGGAGAAGCAGCACTTTCCTTTTTTCCCATTTATCGAAACGGTTCATAGACGTCTCGTCAGGAGTGCTGTTGACTTTAAAACATTTCTTTATAATCTCCCCGATGAACACTTATCCCCGAACTTTCAGTCACATTCAACTTCCAATTCTCACACTTTGCAAAGCATTAGTTCAATTATTGCGTGCCGTGTACAGGGTCCAGTTTGTGACGGTTCGATTTAGCAATGATTCTTAGGACTGGTCACATTGAATTAACAGAGAGAACAGTTAATAAACCACATACTCATCGGTTATGAGGAGGGGGATTAGGTTGTCCGGGACGGAATTGAGCAACGGTGTCTCCGTCATAATACCTGCCTATAACGAGGAGGACAGAATAATCAGGTCCCTTCAATTATACATTCCAGCACTGAAAAATATCGGCTTGCCTTACGAAATAATAGTTATAACTGATGGAACTGACAGAACCTACGATGTGGCGACAGCCTATTCATCTGATCACGTGTCAGCGTTCAAATTTGAAAGAAAACTTGGCAAGGGAGGTGCCCTGAAGGAAGGAACTGCAAGGGCGAAATACGACACAACATTCTGGATCGATGCAGACGGCAGTTTGTGTCCTGATGATATGTGCAAGATGATCGAAAATTCTGGGCATTACGACTGTGTGGTTGCCTCCCGCTGGCTTCCCGAGAGCGTCTGGGATAAGAGAGAGCCTCTTTTCAACATGGCTGTTGGAAGGGTCTTCAATTTCCTGGTCCGTGGTCTTCTCTTTCTGTCCATCAAGGATACCCAATGCGGCGCTAAATTGTTTGATACCCGCTTGATAAGACGTGTGACAGCTGCTACACTTGTGACAAACAGAACATTTGACGCCGCCATCCTCTACCATGTAAAGAAGGCAGGGGGAACAATAAAGGAATTACCTGTCCGCTGGAGACACGACGAGGATACAAGGATGCCAATTTTCCGAGTGATACCCATTATGCTTATCACTCTGATCGGCGTAAGGCTGATGAATTTACCCATTAAGAGATATATTCCCACGAGGCTTGTAGGATTTTTCACTCAGCGTTACGCTAGAGATTGATAGCGGCGGTGCGATTGCATCTCGGCGTATGTTACCAGGCCGACTGGTTCTGTCGACTCTGAAACACAAACTGGCGTGGTCAATAGAACGTAGAAATCAACTCGTGGATGCGCATTCAATCTTCAGATCCTTGTAGATGCCGATTAACTGGCTTATCACCTGTTCCCAGGTAAGGTTTGTGAGAACAAATTTGCGTGCTTCGTCTGCAATCTTATCCAATTCTTCGGCATTTGACAGGTAATACACTATTGACCGGGCAAGCGACTCTGCGCTTGAATTTGTGTTGAGCTCCCTGAGCAGCGGTCCATAACTGGTCATGTCAAGGATACGCCTACTTTCGCCGAATACCACAGACAACAACGGTGTACCGCTTGCAAGAAATTCTGTTAATCTGACCGGAAGCCTCGCTCTTTCCCACTCCGTGTTTTTCATTGAAAACAGCACTATGTCAGAAGCTACGAGCATTTCGAGGAATTTTTTTCTTTCAACTCTGGGAAGAAGGAAAGTGCTGTTCACATTCTTACCGTTTGTCAGCAATTTTTCTGCCGGGTGCCTTGTGATTGCTCCCGGGATGGTTGAAACGATATTAAATCCTTTCTTTCTCACTAATTCGATAGCCTCAATTGTCGTTTCTTCCTGCTCCTTGAGAACCTGGCTGAGCAGTAGTTTTACGTTAATCTCCAATCCCAATTCATCAATCAGAGTATCACGTGCCTGTCTCTTTGAAATTGAGAAAAGGTCGTCTTCTGAAATGCCGTTCCACAGAATTTCAATTTCTCTGGAACAAAGGTGATCATAGCGGTCCTTCAGATATTGGCTTATCGCAGTCACCCTACTGGCAGCGCTAATTGCCGATCTGATCAGAAATTCCTCAATTGCTGACTCGAAATGTGATCTGTCATTGTTCCCTGTATATCCCCAGAGGTCATCTATGTCAACAACTGTTGGGATCTTGAACAATTTACCAATCATGGAGACACTCCAGGTGTCAAGGAAAGCAGGGCTTGACACATGCAATATGTCGTATCTCTTCCTGGAGAGATGCAATACAATAAATATGGCCCTTAGCAAAATACCCGCGTAGTGTGTTTCGGTTTTAAATCTTGGCAGCAGGATCAGTCTGAAATTGTCATTTATCAGCCTGCTCTCGATGCTCGGATTAGAGTACTCATGCGGACAGATGAGAGTGACATTATAACCACTTTCCGATAAGCGCGCAGCCATCGGGTAGAGACGCATGTAACTGCCTCTGTTCATTTGCGATTTGGTCACCATTAACACTCTTGTCATTGTTTGCCCTTCCTGCTTCGGTCTTCGTCGCCGGTTTAACAGAAATATCAACTTCAGGTTCACCTTATTTGAGCTGTTGCATTGCCGTCCAGCTTAATCGAGTTACGACCGCTATCTTTTTAATTGTTGCCAAACTCCGTTGAATACATGAAACTCTGCTTCTTCACCATTGTGTATTCAGGATAAAATTGTCAACTGGTGAATGGCTGATTCATGGGAAGGCCGTTAAAAAATTCTCACTTTTGTGGATAGCATAACCTAAACAGCATTTAGAGTAAGCCATTTTCAACCAATACTGCTTTTGTTCCCTGGACCTGTTGTCAAATCGCGACTCGCCTGCCTCGTCTACGACAAATATTTATGCAAGTCACCTGCCCTTCGAACGGTTTGGCAGCGCACCAATCTCTCTTATAAATTTCACTGTTTCTCTGTAATTGCGAAAGATTACTACATTTTTTTCCACTCCCAGTGACTTAACGAGTCGTATGGTTTCCCCTCTTTCCAGGGCAGGGTATATCCAGAATATTCTCATAAGTCTCATTAAGAAATGCCTGTCGAGCCTTTCACTATTGCCGGCCGACATGCCGATTCTCTCACGCCCATAGTGCCTAATCATCCTAATGATTGCGTTGCGGAGACATACTGACATTGGCATGTCAAAAAATATGATGCTGTCTGCTGCACTTAACCTGATGTTAAGCGTTGTTCTATAATTTCCTTCAACAATCCAATATTCACCGGAAATCATCCTGTACTGCAGTTTTATCCAGTCTTCATTACTGATTGCAATATGCCCTGGTTTCCAGTATAGAGCATCAAGATGGTAGACAGGGATGTTCATTAAGTGAGAAAGCGTATCCGAGAAGGTTGATTTTCCTGAGGCAGGCCAGCCGATGATCACTATCTTCTTCATTGCCAATTGATTATATGACAGGGGGTCGAGCAATCCTTCCGCCTTTCCTTTTGCCATTCAGTGCAGCCCGTATGTGACATAAGCGAACCGGTCAAAAATGCTTCCTGTTAAGACGGACACTGTTCCGAGTTAGGAAATGTGTCTTCAGGCTGTACTGCCAAACGATTGGCTGCGCAATCATTGAAAGGCGAAAGTGAGCTCCGCATCAAAACCGCGATTCATTCATAGCATCATAAACCATCGCGGATATATGAGTTCAAGATAATTTCACCATTGGATTCGCTGAACTTTCGTTCAGCATAAAGCCGGCAATTGGCCGCCAGTCTCCCGAGAATGGATCTGTCTTTTGATATTGTTTCCAATACACTAAGTATTGACTCCACTTCCGGTTCCACCAGAATGCCAACGCTATCGTCGATTGCCTCTACTATCGCGCCCCGCCTGGAAGCTATGACCGGAGTTGCACAGGCAATCGACTCCATAATAACCCGCCCATAACCCTCTTCATGAATCGAAGGAACTATTGTCACATCAGCATCGCAATAGTATTCTCTGAGTTTTTCCGGTCCAAATGCGCCCAGATAGAAAACGTTCGTTCCGGTTTCAGCGGCCTCGATTATTTTCTGCTTTAGCGGACCCTGTCCAATGAAGTTGAATACAATGTTATGGTCAGATTTTAATCTCTCTGCAACCCTAAGGAGCAACAACACCCCCTTTGTTTCAATGAGCCTTCCCACATAGAGTATTGAAAATTTCCTTTCAGGGTGGCGGAAATATTTTTCTGAAGAGTTTTGGCACGGGGTGAAAGCAGTGGTGTCAATCCAGAATGTCATTACCATAATTTTTCTGGTGTCAACATTTAATGACAAAATGTCACGCTTTCCCCTTTCAGATATAGCGATTATCGAATCATATGAAGAGAGCAGTCTTCCGGCAAATCTTCGAAGAAACATGGGACTGTTTTCACCAAAAAAATCGTGTGTGTCATAAACTGTTATGACAGATCTTGTGTTAAAAATTTTAGACATTACAGCGGTCGTGAACGCTGTTACGTAATTGTTTGCATGTATTACGCCTATTTGACTTCTGTATTTTGCAAGGATTGCGGATGCAGATATGAAAAGCAGAGGCGAAAGGATTAAAAATCTGACAACCGAGTGCCTGTCAAGACGATAAAAAGAGTCGAAAAGAGGATTCGGAATGCGATAAATTTTTGTCGAATTGGAGTGTTCTACAGTCTTTCCTCTTTTCGTACTGGTGAGCGGCTGAAATGTCACAACATATATGTTCAATCCCTTTGACTCTATCAGCCTGATAAGATCATTCAGATGAGTTTCAATTCCTCCTATGTTGGGTCTGAAAAAGAATGAAACTATCATAACGGCATTTTTAGGCAATTGCAACCTTCAGGAAGCTGAAATGATTCTGGGTTAATGAAATTGTCTGATAGCCCTCTTACAATTGATTCCTTTATACCATAAATGGCTCCGGCGGAATTTATTAGGGAACTATACCGTGGGGGTGAGTCTTATAAAAATTGTTCTGGATAGTTTTGGTGCTATCCCATAGGCAATCGTGCTCAGCAATGAAAAGATTGTCGAACTTTCCATAAGCAGGTTGACTGTATCGGTCAGACTTCTCTTCGCAACGAATCTTTTCCATGCTGCCACAAGTTCTTTTCGTGAGGGGTTTGGGTTCAAAATCGAGCATGATACTGTCCTCGCAAGAAGCACACCTTCAATATACCTCTTCACGTGGATATGAGGCGATGCGAGTGTAAATTGCGAAAGTACCTCGTATCCGTAAGCTGAATCTACCGCTCTGGAATGGATTGTATTTATCCCATCGGGAGTCTTGTCCGTTCGATAGCTGGACCACTGCAATTCCCACACTCTGTAATTTGTCAGTTTTCTGTTGTCTGAATAAACCGCACCCGTCGCCAGCATTGCACAGGTCGTTATGACAATATCAGGAGAGACTCTAATTAATTTAATGCCATCAAGGTACTGGTCGAACGGTGATTTTCTTATGGATATGCATGACGATCCAAACCTGTGGACATGTTGCAGAAAATTCTTCAGCGAAATATCCTTCTCGTTTTCTTCCAGGAAAATTGATTCAACCTGCTTTGTATTTTGCATATTTAATGACTCAATGGGATTCATATGCAGGTCAGTGTAGATCCCGTCGTTGTGGTAATAGATTAGCTTCGGATTGCTGATAAACAGATCCCTGACGTAAAGGAGTTTTCCTTCATTGAACGTATCATCATCGTCCAGAAAGCAGATGACCTCGCCCTTAGCTGCCTCTATTCCGAGAACCACCATTTGACCCATTCCATTTTCAGAATATCCAAGACTCAGAACGTTGTTAGTTTTGCAGAAGTCATCGAATTCGGGATCGTTGAAATTATTCACTACGATTATTTCATACTCATCTCTTACCAAATTCTGTTCAAGGACAGATTCAACCGCTTCTTTGACAAAATTCTGTCGATTGAACGCTGTTACAATGACGGTAATATACGGTTCCATTGACAATCGTACTGACCATATTCGGCGTAACCGGTATAAATCTTGGTTACTCCAGTCACTGCGATCGCAATGCCGTTCCCGTCGCGGCAGTCTTCGGATTCTTCACCATTAAATTTGACTTCGGATCTCATCATTCGCGGTGGGTTTCTTCCTCTTTTGCATATTTTGCAAGGTCGTGCGTAACTCAAGAAGCATCTGTAGTTGGAACACTCGCTACACATCGGTAAAGCCTTGTAACAGGAGTGGCAGTAATGCCGGTCAGAGAATTGGGATCGATCCGAGACTGAAATCGTTTGCTCTACGATCGATCAAAATCCGTCTGTTTACAGTCGCCACAATTTCTTCAGTTTATTATGTCTGTTCCATCTATTAAATACTCGATTTTTCTGGAAAACATTTTCATATCAAACTCACTGGCGCTTCGCTTTAGATTTGAATCGGCGAGCTCTGCCCTGAGTGAAGGCGATCGGTAAAATTCCAGGATTTTATCGTGTAATTCCTGTATGCTCCCCTGATCAAATACCTGCTCCTGCCTTCCCACTATTTCGGGTAGCGATCCGCTGTTGCTGACAATCACAGGCAAGCCTGATGCCATGGCCTCTCTAACTGCAGCCGCGGTCTGTTCTTCCCATCTTTTCCTCCTCCCCAAGGTGATCTGATCTTCACTCGGATAAAGAAACAGATCCGACTCTGAAAATAATTGCCATTTCATATCTCCGTATACGTTTCCAACATAATTTATTCTGTTATTGTTCCTGGCAGCGTTTGAGACCTTTTCGGCAAGCGGCCCATCGCCGGCGATCACAAGCTTCATGTTGCTGTATCCTTCATCTATCAACATTTGAAATGCGGCAATGAGAGTTTCGATTCCTTTATTCCTTCTAAGTCTTCCCAGAAATAGCAGTTTAAATGAATTGTCGCCGGGAATCATCTGATTACTCCCTCTTTTGGAATGGGAATAAACGCCAGGATATGCCAATTTCACTTTGGACTCACTCGCACCAGATGCCAGTGAAGCTTGCATAATTCTGTTGCTGAGTGCAACTATTGCGTCCGCCCCCTTCATTACTTCCCGGGAGAAATATCTCGTTAAAGGGAAGACACCCCATAGCGCAGCATCTGCCGGAATTGTGTCGTAGCAAATCACAATGTGTCTCAGAGAGTACCGGTTCTTAATTTTGGAAATTTGAAAGGAGAGAGAGGAGTACAATTCGAAGGTTATGACGGCAGCGGGATCGGTTTTTTGCAGAATTTCTTTAATGTTTTTCACAAAACCGAGCTTGTAGGTGAGTATGCCTCCAGTAGGAAGAATCAATTTATCAGGTCGTATAATGCGAGCGTTTCTGTCGATTTTTGTCATAATGTCGGTTGAATCAGTTACAATGAATGCAGCAAACTTATCCAATTCACAAAATGCATCAAATTCGGGTAGATAGCTTTGTGAAAACGGGAAAAGCACCAGTATATTACGCTTCTCCTCTCCCTTTCTGGTGATACCTTCCATTGTAATCACAAACCAATCTCTTCTATATTACCGAGTTATTGATGGTTTGCATGCAATTCGATTCATGCGCCGCAATAAATTAATCGCTCCGCAGTCTTTCCTATGAATTGTAAAAACATCTCAGGCACTGCTAACGCTTAACAAACTGTAGATATTTAATTCCCGCATCAGTGGCATCGGCAGGTAATGACTGCTCGTGTTCCTCCGAACTATTTCATTTCAGGGTGCCTGATTAGTGTGCTGCCAATAGACTGTCTGCCGCCAGCATAATTTGCCTTCTGTTGGTAAGCGCTTTGCGACAGGGAATCTTCCCTTTAGAGTTTTGCCAGACTGCTTGCTAAAATTAGCGTATAAGGTGTTCTTTATTTTTATATGCGTTCTGTCGGAGCTCCGGATTTGTCATGCATTTTCAGTTGAGCAATGAGGATATCCTCGCTTGCTATTTTATTCACATTGATCATATGACTGCATTGCGCAGGGCAACCACTTTAGCCGGGAAATCAATTCCGTTCATTAACCGAGGTTCTGTGGATATAATTCTGTCGTTCTGTGAATAACAAATCGATTTTGTTAACGCTTCTCATTCCCGTTGTAGCCGTTTTCGAATACACCATGTTATTGACCAATCAGGTTTCGAAAAGCCCGTCTGGACAGTGATTTCATGGAGAGAGGGATTTATGTAGCATGAAATTACTTGGCACGAGGAAATGGGAAATGATAACTTCAGGATTAGGCTAGTTGCCCCAGCGCCTATGGTTTTGACTGCCGCTTCAGGCCGCCAGAAACAGTCAACGTTATTCGAGAAGCACGTCGAGCTGTAGACAGACCCGAGGAATAAACACATGCTACAAAATAGCAAGCATTTCAGAATTGTTATTGTGTTTTTTGTAGCATTGCTTCTTTGCCTAACTTCCTTTGCAGCCACAGCTCAAGACCTGAAACACACTAGCCTCTTAAATAAGGTTCAAACGACTGGAAGTAAAACATATCAGCAGGAGGCTGTGGGAGCTAACAGTTCCACATCCTTCTATGGCTTCAATTTCCCTTACATTTATGAGCAGCCTAAAGTCCCGAGGAATGTAGGAGTCCAGGGAACCGGCGGCCTTTCTGTTGCCTATTCGAATCTCGGACCGATCGGCAAGGTTGGTCCAACTGGCCATCTTGGCCCCGCCAACGTTAGCGATCCGCTTGACCTTGCTTCGTCATACGCCTCAGTTTCCGTTCTCGCCTATAACGGAACGCTTCATCCGTTATCCAGGTCGGCTTCCGCCGACTCGACTGTGACTTTTCAGAATATATCTCTTTACAAATTCTATTCCAATGTAACATCCAGCAAGGGTTACGCTAATTTTACGATTCCAGAAGGATGGTATTTCCTAACTATTAGGGGCGACGGTTCCGCACACCTTTCCTTTTCCCAGGAGATAGATATATCCGGCAACAAAGAAACGCTTACAAGGTATCTGATGCCCTCCTCCAATGCAACGTACCAGGCAGTGGGAAACGGACCCGCGGGCACTTTGAAAAACGGCTACATCAACGTAAACTTTGGTAATGGGCAGGAAGCTCCCCAAATTTCGGTCTACATATACAATGGAAGCAGTGAGTCAGGAACTCCGCTAATAAAAGAAGTTACAAACAGTCTGGGATATGCAAACTATTCAGGACTGAGTTCGTCTTACAGTTACAGCTACAGGGTGGCAGGTTCAGTGCAGTCTGCGACCGGGACAGACCTTTATCTGACCAATCAGAGCGGAAGTTTTTCGGCTGGCAATGACATCTCTGTTACACTCAATGGCCGCACATACTGGACGGCTTCTGTTTCCGGACCTGCACCTGCGGAGGGCTATGAAAACAGCATAGCTCTTTCCGGAAACATAGAATACAAGGATGGAGCGGTGGTTCTTTCTGCACCATTTTCATCTTCTTCATACAGCATCAGTTTTGTGAATACAATTGTATATCTTAATTCGACCGTTACCTGGTTTAACACCCCTAATCTCTATTTTTACAACACCACTGTCTTCGAACTTTCAGGGCTGAATCCGTTCGGAATGGACGGAATACCGACGCAGATGGTCCGATTTGACAACAGTATTGTCTTTTTCTCATCCGTAAATATTACTGCAGTCCAGTTCATTCCATCAGCTGATTTGCAGATGAATGATGTCCAGGGCCCATGGATCGCCGGCAGCTCATCCGGCTCGATATTCGAGGCCCCATTCTCGGGCAATCCAAATTACGCAAACCTTGTTGGCTACTTTAACAATTCTGAATTCTATCGTTTCAATATGACATCTAGCAACGTTCCGGGGACACACGCCACCGGTTATGCACACCTAAACAATGTGGAGATTATCAACTCCACGATCGAAGGTGCATATCTGGCCTTTGATCATAGCAGTATCAGGGGATTGTATTCATTCAACGAAGTCAATACTTACTGGTATAATGACTCTAATGTTAGTTTTCTGAACTATGGTGATCAGTATATCACCGGGTCAGAATTGTTCGCGACTCATGATACGTTTTCTACCATGCTTGCCACTACCGGCGGGGTAACCCTAAATCCGCAGTTCGCGAACGTGACTTATTCAATTTTCAATTTCACACCGGAATCAACATCGCTTCACTGGACACATGTCGGCCTCGGCGGAACCCATCTTGAGCTCTATGATGACTATTTTATTTCTTATCCCAATATCACGATAAGGAAGCAAATACTGAATTTGGAAACAGGCAGCTATCAGGGCTGGGGGATGTTAATTGACCCCCAGTACTTGCAGATGGATTATAACTGGCTTTATGGCATGGACGCAATCGGGTTCGAGGCTACAGGTCAATTCAATTGGAATTTGACTCATGATAATTTCTCTAATGGCTGGTCTGATCAGAATTGGAATCCCTTTGAAACCTTTACATCAGTACAGACTCCTTATATCCCACAAATTGTATTCAGTAATGACACCTTCTATAAAATGCACTTTAATTCCACTATATGGTGGAAACAACACAACCTTACAACTGACAATGGGGCAGGTTTCTTTCAAGATCTCAATGTTCCGAATCCGCCTAACACCTTGTGGGGCAAAGTTTATGTTAATCATTCAGACATTTACGATCCGGGTGTTGGCGTGGGAAGCGCTTCCGCTTTTGGTGTTCTTGAAGGGGGCATCGGTTCTTACTTCAATTCAGATGTCTTTTTTAACAATCCTTATGACATCGCGACAACCGCAGGACCGACGACATGGCACAATGGTTCATATTCATCTGTTTTAGAAACTGATATCGGGCATTCGGCCGGTTACTTGTACATAAATAACACTTATTTCTTGAATCTTACAAACCAGACAATACCTGTTGATTTATTCAGCTCTTCACAGGGTCAAGGAGTTTACTCCTCTACATATTTATCAGGAGATCATTTCTTCTATTATCCAAATCTTCTTCAGGAGAACATTCCGACTTTTCAATATCCTTTATATGTTCCATTCAATAATATTAGCACCAAATACTACAATTTTGCAGGTTACCATTTTCCACAATATACAAATTTGAGTTTTGAAATACCCATAAAGAACATTGATGCAGTTATGAGTGTTTCGAGCTTACAGAATGAATACATATTTAACTGGTCAAAAGAGCAATATGTTGGTCCTCTGGTAGGTTTAACTGGCGAGAAGGCGTGGGCTTGGGAAATTGCACCGGACGTCAACACATCAAGTGGGATTCCCACTATTTCATTTTCAAACGGGCTGGTCGGTGGAATTCAACCAGCTTTCGAGTGGAATGATACTGTTTATAATTATGCGGTTGAGAGCAACGTTACATACATTTCGGCAAATTCTAGTACAGCGTCTCCGGTAGACATACAATTCACTATTCCTGCCGGCCAAAACATTGTAAGAATCTGGATGTACAATCCTACAACCGGCAAGTCGGAACTAATTTCAAGTTCACCTGAACAAAACTATCCTTCAAAATTGACTGTTAAATACAATCCCTCATCCATGCCGCTAAGTGCGATTTTTTTCATCAATTACACAGTGTCGCATAATCTCACGTTTCGTGAAATTGGATTACCTGAAGGAACAAATTGGTCAGTAAACCTGAACGGCTCAAAAGAGAACTCGGCGAACAGCATCATCAACTTCAAAGTCAGTAACGGGGAGTATGTTTATGCAGTGAACAATGTGGAAAACTACGATCCATATCCGAATACGGGGCATGTATGGGTAAATGGATCTGATGTAATTGTCATTATAAATTGGACTGCAATTTCGTACAATTTAACTTTTCGTCAAACTGGCCTTCCCTTAGGTTACGAGTGGAGCGTACAACTAAATAATATAAGTAAAACTTCCAGTAATAATTCAATTACATTTGATGTGAGGAATGGATATTACACCTATCAAATACCCAGAGTTTTAAAATTTCAAGCAAATGTGACATCGGGCAATGTCAGTGTAAAAAATTCAAGTGAAACTGTAGAGATTCAATTCAATATGAACACCTATCAAATAATTTTTAAGTCCAATGATTTTTCACATGCTGAGTGGACAGTAAATTTGAATGGTACAAGTATTCATTCTAACTCCTCCATTGTAGTATTTAATGTTTCAAGCGGCATTTACCACTACTCAGTCGCAGGTCCGCAGGGAACTAAGGTGAATTCACCTTCTGGAATTCTTGTTGTTAATAATAAAAGTCTATTCGTTAACATTACTTTTTACCCTCAGGCAATTCTCAGCTTGAGCTTGTCGGTTGGTCTCATTCCGCCTATTATATTAACCCTTTACATTGCCATCGCAATGGGTATAATTTTCACAACTACGTCGTTCTATTTTAGAAAGCGATTCAAAGAAAAGAGCTAATGAGCCGAGTCAAAACTTACTTATGCCGTTATCAAAACATTTTGCATTTGATCATTTTAATTGAAATGTATCGGCATTTTTGCCATATGTTCCTGAGCACTCTATGTACTCCCGTCCCGGGATTGCATTCACATTAAATTTGACAGGGAGGCGTAGATAATGAACTTACACCAAGCGATACAAGCAAACAAAAACGAAGACATTAGATGATCTGTGTGCCCGATACCTCAGTAGTCCCGCATAGGGAAATTACTGCACTGGCACTGTTTTTTGATGTGAGAGTGCATTCCGTTGTTTGGAGGCAATGGGATGCACTCCACGGAAGATGTAAACGAAAGAAGGGTTAAGGATTTTGTGCTCAAGCGGTTTGAACGCCATTTTCAGCTGCCTGCAGGCAATTCGGACTATCCGGAGGGAGCCTATC
>JAHEAD010000012.1 GCA_019721075.1 Candidatus Sysuiplasma jiujiangense | reverse complement strand
GGCGGGAGGTTACAGAGCCGTGTGCTCAGTGCCCGCCTGTGATTCAGGAAATGAACACCACATCCAACGGAATAAGTGGGTAAGTTTCGTGGAACGGTGCCCTTACCTGTAGACAAGACCGGGCAGCAGCTCCTTGTCATTCATTTCTTTCCGAATAAGAAGCCTGTTGCCGTTTATCGATTCCAGCGCCAGATTGCAAATCGGGCCGCAGTCCATGTTGCTGTTGAGGCACAGCATATCAATCGCATGGATCATCAGCGCGGCCGAACCGGGGTTAATCTGTGAAGTGCCTGATTCGGCAAGAAGTGCGACGGTAGTCAGGTGTCTTTTGGCCCCCTCCGCAAGAAGCAGCCCCGGTATGCCAGTGATCACGCCCTCCTCCATTATGTTGATGCCTGCATTTTTCAGCATCCGTTCGCCCCTTGCCGAGGACGAAGTTCCGTATATGCCTATTTCGCCCTGATCTCCGATGTCTCTCTCCACAACCATCCCCTGAGCACTGAGGAGAAGGGATGCGTTTATCGATTTTGCCCAGTGGGAGATTTCGCTTGCAATCTTCCGTATGCCTTTTTCCGGTGCAGGTATTTCTGAATGGATGACTGCAATTCTTCTGCCGCTTGGAAGCATCCCGCCGTAGACGCCCACAGCAGGTACTGGCCGTCTGTTCCTGACTATCGTAACGGGCGGCATCGAGTCGAGATCCAGTGTCGTCACTTTTTTCAGCCGGAAAAAGTCAATTATGTACTTCGAAGTGATTGATGAAACTCCCCCCATGCCCGGAAATCCCTCGATCACTATTGTTCCGTGGCTTGTTTTAGGAATTGTTTTACTCATGACATGTAATTTGCTGCCGAGTACTTTAAAATATAGCCTGTCAAAAATTTCACCTTGATAATCTGCGTTAATTGTGAGAAAAGCATTCTGAACCAACTAGCATTCAGTGTCGTCGCTGAGGTGCTGGGAGGGCCGATTTACTCATTCCGGATCTGCCAGTCCCCCGCTTTTACCGATGTTCTCATTTGCCCGAAAACAGAAGTAACAGGAATAAATACCTGCAGAGGTAAAGACTGGTAAAACAGTCCAGGTTGTCGAATGACGGACAGTGCCCAGCTTGAAATCGGTCTCAAAGACGTGCAAGAGAACGCACGCAACCTCTTCTCCAGCGCAATAATCGGCAGGCTGAAAAGGCGATTCTATCTTCCCGGTAATGCATGGATACTCACCAGCAGTTCGACCCTCTGGTCCGTGGGGGGTGCCATGGCCTCGCCATACCAGTCTCTCTTCTTCTACTCCATTGGTGCAAGCGCTATTCTTATCGGTTACCTTGCCGCAATAACCTCTCTGGTAACCGCTGTATCCCAGCTTGTTGGCGGGTATGTGGGGGATGTCTGGGGAAGGAAGCGTGCAATCATAGTTTTCAGCTTCATCGGGGTGGCCAATAATTTCATCTACTTTATGACGCCGGATGCCCCGCTTCTCCTGCTCCCTGTTGTCATCGGCTCCGTCTCCGGAATATACGGACCTCTGTTCACAACATCGCTTACAGAATCGATGAAACCGGAACTGAGACCTAGGGGCATTGCGTCATATTCTTTCATAAACACCATACCTGCTGTAATTTCACCGTATCTTGGTGGCCTGCTGATATCAAGATTCGGCGATATACAGGGGATTAGGTTTGCATTCCTGGCAGCCGGTCTCTTTGGCATCGCTGCGATAACGTACAGGGCGCTGAGGATGACTGAAAACTTCACACCGCGGAAGAAGGTAAGTTTTTCAGAGTTCTGGTTCACATTATTTGCCGAAACAAGGAGAGCATTCTCAGTTGTCGGCAAAGACGCCAGGCTGCTCCTGCTCTATTCTATTGTGGCGTCGTTCGCGCTCGGATTGACATCCTCCTTTTCTGTCCTTTATTTCGTCCAGGAACTTCATTTCCAGCCCTACCTTTACGGCATCGTTGTCGGCATTTCATCCTTTGTCGTGATGCTCCTCCTTTTCCCTGCCGCAAGAATGGTCGAGAAATTCGGTCTCAAGAAATCAGTCGTGTTTTCATCACTTTCGGTGCCTCTTAACCAGCTTTTCTTCACCCGGGCAAAGGATATGGATGAGATGGTCACGTGGAGCGTTGTGGGAGGGACCGGAACAGCACTTCTCGGTCCTCCCCTGACAGCACTGCAGACAGACATTGTTCCAAAATTCATCAGGGGAAGGATCATGGCAATGTTCAGCGCACTGCCGCTGTTCTTCTCCATTCCGGCGCAGATACTCGGCGGTTACCTGTATTCTGTGACGCCGCTTCTCCCTTTCATTGTATCGGTTCCTGTGTTTGCGGTTTCCGTTATTGTGCTGCTGAGCATCAGGGAACCGAAGAGGCTCGAGGTATGAGATTGCGGCGAAGCAGAAGATGTTATCAGAAACGTACTTATAACAGTCCATACTAATCGAAAAATCATGAACTACGGACCCTATGCACCAGTGCTCGTTTTTGCTGTTATTTCGGTCCTTTTTGCATTTGTCGGCATGTTCCTGTCCTCTCTTCTCAGGCCATCAAAAAAAGAACCGCTCAAAGAAACCACCTATGAATGCGGCGAAGTGCCTATAGGCGATACCAGGATACAGTTTCACTTCCAGTATTATATGTTCGCTCTCATTTTTGTCATTGCGGATGTTCTCACGGTCTTCCTTGCGCTCTGGGCATACACCTTCTCCTCCATGTCTGTTGAAGCCAAATTGCTCATGCTTGTGTTCGTCGGTTTGCTGACTGTAGGGATACTTTATGCTCTGAAGAAGGAGGAAGTCATATGGATATGAGCAGGGCCCAGAGCAGAGCTGATTCCAACGCCCCCAGCGCGATCGCAATGTCTCATGACACGTTCCTTCAGTGGAGCGGCGAGGTCGCAGAAATGGTAAAACAGAGACAGGAGATTGGTCGCGCCAGAACAAACAAACTCACCGGAAGTGTCTTCAACTGGTCTGCAAGAAACTCGCTGTATCCGCTTCATTTCGGCATTGCCTGCTGTGCCATAGAGATGGCCGCCGCGGCGGCTCCAAGATTTGACATTGAAAGACTCGGCGTCATTTTCTGGAATTCGCCCAGGCAGTGCGACGTTCTTCTGCTGAACGGATGGATCTCAATGAAACTTAAGCCGGTCCTGATCAGGCTCTACGAACAGATGCCCTATCCCAAGTGGGTAATATGCATGGGCGAATGCACCATATCTGGAGGCCCATGGTGGGACTCCTACAATATTGTCAGGGGTGCGGATACCTTTCTGCCGGTGGATATCTATATCCCCGGCTGTCCACCGAGACCTGAGGCTCTTCTGGACGGTTTCCTGAAACTTCAGAAGAAGATAAGGTCGGAGAAAGAAAACTTCATGCTACCGCACTGAGGGAAGCAAATGTCCACACCTACAGTTGTCATATCCGGCGAGGACAGAGATTACTCGAAACTCGGCATAAGTGATGTCATGCCGGTCCAGGAACTCATTACGGAGATGAAGTCGCATTTTCCTGATATCGCTGTGAACGCAAAGACAGATCGCAGGATTGAGGCCAACAAGGTTCCAAGAGAGAAGCTGCTAGAATTTTGCACTTTTCTGAAGGAAAAACTTCACTTTGATCATCTGACATGCATGGGAGGCAACGACCTGCGCAGGAGCTGGGAGGTCTTCTATCATATCAGCTCCTACAGGAACAGATGTATCATCCAGATACGATGCGAACTTCCAAGAAACGATCCTTCAGTGGATTCGCTGAGCCTGCTGTGGGGGGGAGCCAACTGGCATGAAAGGGAAACATATGATATGTATGGAATAGTTTTCAACAATCATCCGAAACTGGAGAGGGTGCTTTCGCCTGAAGGAACCGATTTTTTCCCGTTCAGGAAGGATTTCAAACTGCTAGACCACTGGAAGATCGACTGGGAAAACAAGGGGAAGCGTCCTCCGCCGCAGCCGCTTGTTTCCAGTGACCCCCGAAAAATGGGTGATGCCGATGGCTGAAATGTGGATAAACATGGGACCGCAGCATCCTTTTACTCACGGACTCTGGACCTTGAAGGTGAAGGTCGACGGTGAAACGATAGTGGATTCGGAGCCGGTGATCGGATATCTCCATAGGGGTTTCGAGAAACTGTGCGAGAACAGGACATACGCACAGATTGTGCCCATATGCGACCGTCTCTGCTATGTGGCAGCAATGAGCTGGGACCACGTTTATGTTTCAGCAGTTGAAAACATGCTCGGCATTGATGTGCCCGTGAGGGCTGAATACATAAGGGTAATTGCTCTGGAAATACAGAGGATTGCATCCCACCTGATATGGCTTGCATCGTTCATGACGGATCTCGGGAATCTGACAGCTTTTCTGTATGCGATGCGTGAGAGGGAAATGTTTCTGGATCTCCTTCAGGCACTTTGCGGCGCCAGACTTACACACAACTATCCGAGAATAGGCGGCGTTTCACAGGACATGCCGGTAAATTTCCCGCAGCAGTGCAGCAGGACACTTGACATCTTTGAGAAGCGCATGCGCGAGTACGAATACCTGATTGAGGAAAGCGAAGTTTTCAGAATGAGAGCGCAGGGGGTTGGTTATCTCAGCCCCTCTGATGCCATAAACCTCGGTGTCACAGGACCGCCTTTGAGGGGCAGCGGCGTTCCAATAGATATCAGGAAGCATGATCCGTATTCGGCTTATCCTGATTTTGATTTTGACATCTGTGTGGAGAAAGGGTGTGATGTTTATGCCAGATATCGTGTAAGAATAAATGAGATGTATGAAAGCTGCAAAATCATCCGGCAGGCCCTGAAAACGATCCCTCCGGGTCCTGTGATTGGAAAGGTTCCGAGGCACATCCCGAAGGCGGACGGATATGCCAGAACCGAAGATCCCAGGGGGGAAGCCTTCTTCTACGTTCAGGGTGACGGTACGGACAGGCCGTACAGGGTGAAGATCAGGAGTCCGATTTTCGTAACTGTTTCTGCCGCCCCTGCAATGCTCAAGGGGTACAAGCTAGCCGACGTCCCGTCTATAATGGGAAGCCTGGACATGTGCCTCGGTGAATCGGACAGGTGATAAACTGAACTACCTCTACTCGATATCCCATGCGATTTCAACCTTTCTGCTTGGCCTCGCGGGACTGCAGAATGATGCATTCCTCAATTACGGTCTGACGTGGGTGATCGCATCAGTAGTCCTGATAGTCATCGTGCTCGTCAATGTCATAATACTGATATATGTTGAGAGAAAGGAGCTTGGCAGATTCATGGACCGAAGGGGACCGATGGTCGTCGGCCCTGCCGGTTTTTTCCAGAATTTTGCAGACGCATTCAAGCTGCTAGTCAAGGAGATGATACTCCCTGAAAGCGCCGACTCTCTGGGATACAACGGCACACTGGTCATAATTGTTGCCTCCTCTCTTCTGATATTTGCTGTCATTCCGCAGGCGCCTGATTTCTTCTTTGTCAATTCAGATCTCGGGCTGCTGCTCGCTTTCGCCATTTTTGCGATTGAGCCATTTGCAATTGTCATTGCAGGATGGGCCTCCAACAACAAATACTCACTTCTCGGCGGCTTCCGTTCAACGGCACAGATGATGAGTTACGAGGTTCCATTGCTTATCACTGTCATTTCTGTCGCCATTCTTGCAGGCAGCTTCAACTTCATGACAATTGTGAGTCAGCAGTCGAGTCACCTCTGGTTCATAATCCCGCTGATTATAGGATTCATTGTTTTTCTCATATCCATGGTCGCTGAGATAGAACGAATACCATTTGATACGCCGGACGCTGAAGCAGAACTTGTCCATGGATGGATGACAGAGTACCCCGGCATTAAATTTGCACTGATCCAGCTGACATCCTATGTCAGATCCTTTGCCGGCGCTGCGATTATGGTCATACTCTTTCTGGGTGGCTGGAGCGGGCCTTTCCTGCCCCCTGTTGCATGGTTTTACATCAAGGTGTATGCAGTATTCACACTGTTCGTATGGCTGAGGGGGTCCCTCCCGAGGGTCAGGATCGATCAGGTGCTCAACATAGGATGGAGGAGTCTTCTTCCGCTTGCTCTCCTGAATATACTGATTGCCGTTCTGTTCAAATCTGCCGGGTGGTTCTGAAATGACACAAACAACTGAAAGGAAACGTGTAGGACTGATGGGCTATGCTTTCAAGCCGATGTGGATATCGCTCAGAACTCTTATACGTACGTCGCTGGCGGGAGGAAAGCCCAACACATTGCTCTATCCTGAAGAAAAGATGGAACTCCCCGACGACTTCAGGGGGGAATTGGGTCTTGTAATGGACAGGTGCGTTGGCTGCGAGTACTGCGCGAGGATCTGCCCTAACAAATGCCTCGATATGATGCTTGACGAGACAGAGCAGGGTGTGAAGAAGTGGATGCCAGCGCTCGACATGGCGCAGTGCATGTTCTGCGGTCTCTGTGTCGAGGTCTGCCCGTCAACCGCACTGCACATGACAAACAGATATGAAACTGCAACGCAGGACAGGAATGACAAGATATTCAAGCCGCATGAATGGTCAATAAAGCCCGATGAAGCGCCGGACCAGAAGCCATTTCCCTATCCCGAACTCTATGAAATAAACTGTACAGGCTGCGGTGCCTGTGACAGGGCATGCCCACATGAGGTCATAGACATGGTAAGTATTCCGGGCACAGCAAAGAAGAGGCCAAACGGGACACTGGGTCCGGAAAAGAAACTTCCAATGTTCAACTACGAACTCTGCGTTAGCTGTGCTCTCTGCGTGGATGCCTGCCCGTTTGACGCGCTGGAAATGCTACCGAGGAGTACGACTGCCAGCGATCCCGTTGTACAGATAGGAAGCGCGGAAAAAGCATCCAGGGCGGAGGTGGCGGTATGAACATCGACACTGCTGTTTTCATTCTGGTGGCAGCCGCATCGGCAGTTCTTTCGCTACTTATGGTGCTGTCAAGGGAGATAGTACACAGTGCCTTCTATTTTGCAGGCGTCCTCATAGGTGTTTCTCTGATATTTTTCCTGCTGGGCGCCTTTTATGTCGGTATCATACAGATACTGATTTACGTCGGTGCTGTGGTCGTTCTCATACTGTTTGGAATAATGCTCACGAGACGCAACATACTTGTCGGCTGAAGGAGGAATCTATTTGGAAAGATATCAAATAATCGCGATCCTCCTGAGTTTTCTGCTGTTTATAGTCCTCTCGATTGCATTGGTTCCTGCAAACTGGGGATATGCGGGCCAGACTGTTTCCGGCACTGCCGCAGTCTCCTACCAGATGTTTAATCCGGGTGGTTACGGCATAACATTTCTGATAGTAGCCGTTCTTCTCGCCGCTTCCATGATTGGCGGCGTCTATCTTGCAAAGGAGGAATAATTCTGATACCGATAGCGGACGTGATACTGTTCTCTTCACTCCTCTTTGTGGTCGGAGTGTTTGGCGTCCTCTTCAGGAGAAACGCCATAATGGTTCTGCTGTCCATAGAACTGATGCTAAATGCTGCAAACATCAACTTTGTTGCATTTTCAAACACAGCGCCGACCCAGGCTCTCGCAGCCGATGGCCAGGTCTTTGCACTGATTTCGATTGCAGTTGCGGCCGCCGAGGTGGCAGTCGGACTGGCAATACTGCTGGTGTTGTGGAAATCGAGGGACACGATAGAAGTGAACGAAGTCGCAGATCTGAGGTGGTAGAACGGATCCGCTTCTTCCGTATGCATCGCTGGTAACCCTTTCCCCGATAATCGCATTCGCCGTAATTTCCATTGTGCCTGTTTCACGTCCGCGGCTGGCCGAATGGATAGCGGTTCTTGGTGTCGGGATTTCAGCCGCCATTTCACTGCTCATATTTGTTATCGAGTTTACCGGAAACGGTGCCGGAATCTATCCCGCTGCATTCCAGCAGCAGTTCGAATACATAACATTCTCAAGAACATCAGGTGTTTATCTTGGAATTTATGTCGACTGGCTCACAGTCGTGATGATGGCCGTCGTTTCCTCTGTCAGCTTCCTGATTGTGCTCTACAGCGTCGGCTATATGCATGAGGAGGGACCGAGGAGAAAGAGATTCTTCGGCATAATTTCGATGTTTGTTGGAGTTATGCTCGGGCTTGTCATGGCAAACAATCTGCTCGAGATGTACATATTCTGGGAACTCGTGGGACTTGGCTCCTATCTCCTCATAGGTTTCTGGTATGAAAGACCGTCTGCGGCAAGGGCTGCCAAGAAAGCATTTATTGTCACGAGATTCGGCGACATGTTTCTTCTGTTCGGCATAGTGCTGCTGCTCAGTTCAGGAAATCATACCGTTATGTTCGATACGCTCTTCCAGCCGGGTTCGATTACGGCACTGAAAAATCAGGGACTGCTCACTATTGCAACGCTTGCACTTTTCGGCGGAGCAATGGGCAAAAGCGCCCAGTTCCCGCTGCAGGACTGGCTTGTCGATGCCATGGAGGGTCCCACGCCCGTCTCCGCAATGATACATGGTGCTACAATGGTCAATGCGGGTGTCTATCTCGTAGCGAGGATGTATCCTCTGTTCAGCCAGTCGCCTGTCAGTTCACTCTTTGTTGCTTTCATAGGCGGCTTCACCGCACTGTTTGCTGCAACGATGGCAATAGCGACATTTGATATAAAGCGCGTTCTCGCATTTTCAACAATAAGCCAGCTCGGCTACATGTTCCTGGCGCTCGGCGCGGGAGCATATGTTCTTTCAGTTTCTCCGTCTCCCGGAGCGTCCGCTTATTACTCGCTAGGCTACAGCGCAGGCGTGTTTCACCTTATGAATCAGGCAATATTCAAGGCGCTGCTTTTCCTCTGTGCCGGGAGCGTAATGCATGCGCTTGACGGAATACAGGATATGCGCAAAATGGGCGGACTTTCAGGGAAGCTGAGAATAACCTCCCTGACAATGCTCTTCGGCTCTCTTTCACTCGCAGGCATCGTGCCTTTCAGCGGATTTTTCAGCAAGGATGCGGTTCTCAGCGCTGCGCTGGGTGCTTCCGCCTATAATTCGATTTTCATTCTGATCTGGCTGTTCGGGCTGATTGCGGCCCTCTTCACCGGTCTGTATATTTTCCGCCTGTGGTTCTATACCTTCAGGGGAAAGGCAAGGTATCCGCAGGAAGTCCATGTCCATGAGTCTCCTCCCGTGATGACCGTTCCGCTGATCATACTCGCTGTTCTCACACTCGTCATCGGAATGGCGGTTTTCGGCGTGGCCGGTTTTGCCCAGGCAGTGCATTACCCGATCGCCCTGTCAGCTGTAAGTCCATATACACAGTTCAACGGTGTTTTCGGGATCTTCGGGGAGCCTGCGACCTACCTCTCCCTCTTCATGGCATTTCTCGGTCTGGGAATTGCATATTCCTACTGGGGAAGAGGCAGAACAGCTGACGCCTTTGTTTCAGGACCTGCGGGAAAAAGAATATTCACGCTTCTCTCTGAAAGGTATTATTTTCCTCAACTCTACGATGGCATGGGCGAATGGATTGGGTATCAAATTTCCCGTGGCCTCGACTTCTTTGACAGGAAGGGAATAGACGGCCTGGTCAACGGGATAGGCAGGTTCTTCGTATGGTCCTCGGAAAAGGTGAGGAAGAGTGAAACCGGCTTTGTCCAGAGTTATGCCGATGTAATCATACTCGGAGTGATATTGCTCGCGATAGTGCTGATTCTGTTCCCGATTCTGGGGGTGTGATTTGTTGTTCCTGATATCGCTGATGCTCATATTTCTGGCCGCGGGTTTTGCACTTCTGCTTGCAATGCCTGCAGATCTGCGGAAGAACAGGGCAGTCGCTGCAATATTCAGTTTCATTCCTCTTCTTCTAGGCATTTACATGCTCGTGTCATTCAATTACGGCAATCCCGGGTATCAGTTCTCAGAGCATTACACGTGGATTAGCACCTCATATTTCAGGATAAGCTACGCCGTCGGAGTGGATGGCATAGCACTGCCGATGGTTTTTCTCACTCTCCTTGTCTCCTTCCTGGTTGTTCTGTTCTCCTGGGACGTTGAGCACAGGTCAAATCAGTATTTCTCCATGATTCTGCTGGTCGAAACTGGAGTCCTGGGTGTCTTTACAACGCTCAATTACTTCATCTTCTACATCTTCTGGGAAGTGGTTCTCGTCCCGATGTATTTCATAATACTGATCTGGGGCTCTCAGAAGCGGATATACAGCGCCACAAAATTCTTCATATATACACACGCGTCGAGTCTTGTAATGCTTCTCTCCTTCTTTGCTCTTTATTTTGAATATCACAGCTTCTACCCTGCAAAACCGTTTACATTCTCAATTACAAAGATTGCCGCGGTCTCGCCTCTCTTCCCCCTCTATTTTCAGGTAATAGTGTTTCTGGGCCTGTTCTTCGGTTTCATCGTAAAGATGCCTGTTTTCCCGTTCCATACTTGGCTTCCCGATGCGCATACAGATGCGCCCACGGGGGGAAGCGTCCTGCTAGCATCCCTCCTGCTCAAGATGGGCTCGTACGGGCTGATACGTATCGCTGTGCCCACCCTGCCTTATGGTGCAAAATACTTCGAATATCTGATCGTCGTCCTTGCAGTGATAAGCATACTCTACGGTGCATGGGTCAGCATGGCGCAGAAGGATCTGAAGCGGATGATCGCAAACTCATCCATAAGTCATATGGGCCTTGTTCTCCTTGCTATAGCAGCCGCAATTTTTACGCTGAATCCAAAAACCGGGCAGATTAATCCGCTGGGTATAACAGTTGCTGATTTCCAGATGTTCTCCCACGGGCTCATCACCGCAGTGCTATTCATGTCGGCAGGCGTCATTCAGCATCATGCCGGAACGAGAGATATGAGCAAACTCGGCGGTCTGGCAAGAAAAATGCCGACGCTAGCCACCCTGATGATGGGAGGCTTCCTCGCGTCGCTTGGAATGCCGGGTATGATAGGGTTTGCTGCGGAATTCAGCGTATTCTACGTCACATATCTCAGTTTCGGCCTGCTGCTCATCATACCGATATTTACTGTGGTGCTTACG
This sequence comes from Candidatus Sysuiplasma jiujiangense, assembly GCA_019721075.1. Lineage (NCBI taxonomy): Archaea > Methanobacteriati > Thermoplasmatota > Thermoplasmata > Candidatus Sysuiplasmatales > Candidatus Sysuiplasmataceae > Candidatus Sysuiplasma > Candidatus Sysuiplasma jiujiangense. Next base: position 80,745 of record JAHEAD010000012.1, on the reverse strand, counting down.
GCAGGATACTATGTCTGGTCCATGCAGAAGACGATATTCGGCCCGGATTCAAAGGAGATATCCATGAATGATATACATGACGGCAACTGGTTCGAGTCCTTTCCGATGGCCGTACTGCTTCTGATTATTGTTGTCTTCGGAATACTCCCGTGGTTCATGTTCAATCCGATCAACATTGCAGTCGCTCATTACTACTCAATGATGGCAGGTGCACTGAAATGATACAGTTCTTCGCATCAGGCATGTCTCCATTAATCGTTATGGTCGCAGGCGCAGTAATTGCCGCAGCACTTTCGTTTTATGTCAGCAACAGGACGGTTGCGGGTGTGTCCCTGGCCACTATTGCTGCAACATTCCTCCTGCTCTTCCTCATCCTCTTCGATGTGATTCCTGTCAACCAGAATTTCGGCAATGTCATGGTGGAAGACGATTTCGCCGTCGTCTTTCAGCTCATATTCCTTACAGTGGGACTCCTTTCAATGCTCCCCTCGGTTCGCTATATACAGTCTGACAGAAACCAGGGTGAATACTACAGCCTGCTGCTGATTTCAGTGGCAGGTATGATGGTGATCAGCGCCGCGACCGACCTGATTACCCTGTTTGTGGGCATTGCGCTCACCGGTCTCGCAAGTGCATCCATCTCCGCGTTCAGGAAGAAGGACAGGACTGGAATCGAAGCGGCTATGAAATTCTACATCATCAGTGCGCTTTCAGCGGCACTCGCTCTTTATGGCATTTCCCTTCTCTACGGCATAACCCACACTCTCCAGCTTTCCGCGCTGGCTACTTCCCTGCAGTCCATTTCCTCGCAGAGTCCGTATTTTCCGACCGCCATGATTGCGCTTGTCATGATAATTGCCGGCTTCGGATTCGAGGTTGCGATTGTACCGTTCCACATGTGGGCACCGGACGTCTACGAGGGAACGCCCACACCGGTCTCCAGTCTGCTCTCGTCAGGAACGAAGAAGGCCGGTCTGGCGGCAATTTTCAAGATATTCATTGTCGCGCTTATTGCTTTCAGAGCCGAATGGGCTCCCATATTCGGCATACTTGCCATCCTCACAATGACAGTGGGGAATGTTGTTGCACTCCAGCAGAAGAGTTTCAAGAGAATGCTTGCTTATTCCAGCATAGGACAGGCGGGCTACATCCTCATAACACTGCCTGTTTTTGCTGCCGCGTACGGTGATCCGGGCATCTATGGTTCCAGTCTGCAGATCTTCTCCATCTCCTCAGGAATATTTCAGATTCTTACCCATGCCATTGCGACCGCAGGCGCATTCGCCATCGTTGCGCTCATGTCATCGAGTGTAGGCGGCGTAGCCGTTGACGATTTCAGGGGTCTCTTCAGGAACAACAAGCTCATCTCCTTTTCAATGACGTTCTACCTTCTCTCGCTGCTGGGTATCCCGCTTCTTGCCGGATTCGACAGCAAGCTGCTGATATTTTCAAGCGCTGTGGGAGCATCCATAATACCCGGTTATTCTTGGGTCATCTGGCTTGCAGTTTTCGGAATAATGAACAGCGCTGTATCGCTGATCTATTATGTAAGGGTGATAAGAAACATGTTCAGCGACACAGAATCGCCTCCACCCAGGTACTCCCTTGGAATTCCGGGTTCAGCATCCCTGCTGATAGCACTGATGGCTGTCGTGCTCATAGGCATATATCCGGGTCCCGTGATTGCTGTCTGCAACAGTGCTGCAAGGGCACTGCTTTCGCTGCTCTGAACCGCAGTGCCATTCCGAACATGCCAAACAGTTTTCCGGCAAACGGCTGAATCAGCCGGCGAATAGGTTAAATATGGCAACCTTTTAGGCAATTATTACAAGAGGATTGGTTAGTTTTGGCTGATCAGACCGGGAATGATGCTGCGAAGGGCGATTTCCATTTCATAGTTCATATAGCGAACACTGATCTGGACGGAAACAAGAAGTCCGTTGTTGCCTTGATGAAGATAAAAGGTCTCGGAAAGCGTATTGCTGAACGGGTGGCCATATCCGCAGGCATTGACAGGAACGTCAAGCTCGGCTCATACCCTGAATCCAAGTATGCAGAAATAGAAGAGGCAATAAATTCAATCGCAAGTAACTTCCCGGGCTGGATGGTAAACCGGCCAAGCGAATTTGAAACCGGGGAAAGCAGGCATGCCATAGGTACCGAAGTTGACCTTGCGGTCAGGGAAGACATCAACCGCATGAAAATGATTCGCTGTTACAAGGGAATAAGGCATGAGACAGGACAGAAAGTCAGGGGACAGCGGACGCGTTCCAACGGAAGGACAGGTCTGACGATGGGTGTGACCAGGGTCGCTGCCGCGCCTGCCGCGGGTGCCGGCGGAGAGAAGGCGGCCGCTGAAGCCGCGCCTGGACAGTCTGCAACCGCGGGCAAGGCTGCCAAAACCGCTGCGCCAGCCGCAAAGTCCGCCGCTCCTGCCAAAACGCCTGCCAAGCCAGCTTCAAAGGAGAAGGCCAGCTGAGCCAATTTTAAGGTGAATTAATGGGAGATCCAAAGTTTCCGGTCAGAAAATATGACAGGCCTTCCCATCCGTGGGAAGGGGAGAGAATTAAGAGGGAGAGCAATCTCGTTTTCAAGTACGGACTGAAGAACAAGAAGGAGTTATGGAAGGCCCAGTCTTTCCTCAGGGAAGTGAGAAGACAGTCCAGATCTCTTCAGGCGCGCAACAGGGCCGGAGACGAACAGGCACGGAAGGAAACAGAGCTTCTTCTGGCAAAATGCAAGAGGCTCGGTCTTGTCAACGAGACAGCAGATCTCAACGATCTGCTTCTGATAAACATAGAAGAGGTCCTGTCCAGAAGACTTCAGACGATTATACTCAAGAAGGGAATGGCAAGAAGCGTGGAACAGGCGAGACAGTTTATTGTTCACGGTCATATAAGCATGCAGTCGAGACGGTTGACCGTTCCGGGATATATGGTCAAGATAGGGGAGGACGAATCTATCGCTTATTCACCCACATCCCCGATATCCGGCGACATGCATCCGATGCGCCCTGCACCAGATTTTGTCGGTGTCCTGAAGGAGAAGAGACCGGACAGGGAAGAAGGAAGGAACTCGAAGTTTTCGAGACGCCGGTCATTCGTTCCTCCTGTGGTGCAGAAGGTCGTGAAGAAGGAGATAAAGAAGGATGTGGTGCTGAAGGAAGCGGTTGAGGCGGTGGAGGTAAAAGAGGATGTTCCCCTGCAGGATGCTGTGCCTGATGACACGGAGGCGGACAAATGAAGATAGGCATTGCGAATATTTTCGCAAGCTACAACAATATTCTCATAACTGTCACCGACATAACAGGCGCTGAAACAATTGCTAAATGTACCGGAGGCATGGTTGTCAAGGCAGCCAAGGATGAGTCCTCCCCGTATGCCGCAATGCGCGCCGCAGAGCGGGTTGCTGAGCAGATCAAGGAGAAGGGCATCGATACGGTGCATGTCAGGGTAAGGGCCCCCGGCGGAAACAAATCAGCATCACCCGGACCCGGTGCGCAGGCGGCAATCAGAGCACTCGCTAGAGCGGGACTCAAGATTGGGCGAATAGAGGATGTTACCCCTGTTCCGCATGACGGCACAAAGAAGAAGGGCGGAAGACGTGGCAGAAGGGTCTGAACGGGTGCTCAGATGGATATAGAATTCAGGGAAGTAAAGGACAATTTCATTCGCTTTGTAGTCTCGGATGCGAATCCTCAGCAGGTAAATGCGCTGCGGAGAACGCTTCTCTCAGAAGTGCCGAAAATGGCTGTCAACAATGTGGAGTTTCATCTCGGTCCTATAATGGGTGAAGACGGCACAGAGTACGAGAGTGTCACTCCACTGTTCGATGAAATGATAGCTCACAGACTCGGCCTCATACCTCTTCCAACCTACCTGGATGAGTTCAATTTCAGGAATGAATGCACCTGCAAGGGTGAAGGCTGCCCCAGCTGCACTGTTATGTATTCGCTGAACAAGAAGGGGCCATGCACCGTTTATTCCGGAGATCTGGAACCTCTGGGAAGCGAAAAGTACCGCGTAAAGGATGAATTCATACCAATTGTCAAACTCGGCCCGAAACAGGCAGTCCTGGTTTATGCAACCGCTGAACTTGGTACAGGTAAACAGCATGCGAGGTTTCAGGCAGTCCAGTCGCCCGGTTACAGGTACTATCCGAGCGTCAAGTTCAATTATGACAGGCTGGACCTGGACAAGTTCGATACGGGCTGCTGCCCGGTGAACATACTTGAAAAGCGGGCATCCAGCATCGTTGTTACAGATATCGAAAAGTGCACGCTCTGCAAAGCCTGCGTTGAGGCAGCACCCAGGGGGGCTGTCGAAGTCACCGGCGACGAATCCCGATTTGTCATGCAGTTTGAGACGGACGGCTCACTGACCGCGTCTGAGGCGCTTATCAAATCAATAGAGATACTCGAAAAGAAATCATCGGATCTCGCGGAAAAGCTGAGTGCCGTCTGATATTTCCAGCACCTTTCCGGCAATATCGTTCATGTCCGTTGTGTTCAGGTATGCTGTCGCGCTGTATATTATCGACCTGTCCCTTGTATTGACTGCGATGCCGCGTCCGGTCCGGATGAATACAGAGCGATCGCTCGCGCTGTCCCCTATGTGCAGTATGCCTTCCAGCTCCACTTTCCTGGCGCGGCAGAACTTGTCAAGCCAGGCCAGCTTGTCAGGCGCTGCGGATTCAGCTCTCCGGATGGTTTTTCCGTCGACCTTCTGGCTGGAGCAGATATACCCCTCGAAGCCAAATCTGCCGGAGTACCATTTACAAACGTATTCAGGGTTATGTGTCAGGAGAAAAGAGCCGATGCCTTCTGACTTCAGCCGCTCTACTCCCTCAGCGATGTTATCGATGAGAGGGACCCTCTCCAGCATTCCTGCAATATCATCAACCGTCCTGCCCGCCGCCAGATTCAGCAGATTGTTCAGGTGTTCCCTTTCATCTATCCTTCCGCTCCTGTAAAGGCGCGTTGAACGGAGGTAATCATCCTTTTTCCCAAGCATTTCCGCAATGTAATACCATCCATGACCGACTGTCAGAGTACCGTCGATGTCAAAAGTCACTATTTCCGGTCGCATCTCAATCACGCAGGTAGCCGGATTCCCGACGGCTGATGTCAATCTGCCGTCTGTTCGAACTCAGTCAGCTTCAGTGTCCTGACGCTGTCGCTTTCAAACAGGCTCTTCATCGAACTCTCAATGAGCTCGATCCTCTGGATTGTGTATTGGGGAAGATCGAACCTCCTCACAATCTCCTTCGTGAGTTCCAGATACTTTTTGACACTGGCCTCATGGACAGTCAGTGTCAGTTCGTGGCCGCAATAGCATTTTCCCCTGAGTGGCATCCTCCTGTATTTCGATCCGCATTTGGTGCATCTGAGCTCCTGAGCTGAAAAACTTTTCAGATTCCCTATCATGTCGGGAAGGAAATGCTTTGTTATCACCCTGTAGGCAACATCCCCGGCATCAACGGCCCTGATTTTTCTTGCAAGTTCAAGCTGTGCCCATAATTTATCTTCCATTGTTTCCAGGGTACTGTATACGGATCCCCTGGGTCCTTCCGATATGTCGGCGGTGTCGTTGGTAAAGCCGAATCCCTCGTACTGTCTTTCGCTGAATATCCTGGGGCCCACAGTGTCCATGATGGCCTCCACCTCCTTTGGCCTGGCGAAGCGCTCGGTTGCCTCAAAAAATTCAAGAGGGTATTCTTTCAGCAAGTCGATATTGTGCGCCTCCTTGTCTATTTCATTCGGATCTATCCTCAATGAAAGGACGAGCGGTGCATCCATGAGCCCTCCCCGTGTTTCGGGAAGATACGATCTTGAGAAGTTGAGAATCGCGTCCATCAGCAGAATCACCGAGTCTTCATCCCCGTCGGCATTTCTCCTCTTTGCAGCATGGAAAAATGGATGGCCATAGCCGGCGTTTGTTTCTGTAAAACCAATTATTCTGCACAATATTCCGCCGGAAGTATGCGGTGCCAGTCCAACCGCGAGCTGCCCTATCAGATCCCATTTGCTGTTCAGCTTGTAGTATGGCTGCTGGCCATAGAGCCTGACAAGTTCATCATCTACAAAGTCAGCCACTCTTTTCATGTAGTCTGCAAATTTTACTGAAGGCACTATGTCCTGCACCATCAGCTCGCATAGCTGGTTGGAAGATGCCAGTTCCCTGCCTTCTGCATCCATTGTGTACCCAAGCTTCTTCGCACGCTCGACACTAAGCCCAATCTCAGCGGGTCTGAAATGGGTCAGCGGAACATCCGTCATGTCGAACCGGACAGTGCCGTCCCTGAAAACGTTTACGCCGTGCTTCGCCCTGAGAATGCCCTTCTCCACAGGTTCCGGCGTTCTGGCCGCTGAAATCAGCCCCTGTACGCCTTTCATATCGCTGTATCGGCTCTCTCCAATTCTGCCCGCGGCATCTTCCAGCACTGACCGTATGTTGACTCTGAAAGTCGCAGACTTCCCCCTCGAGTATGTATGCGCCCCGCACCTGCATAGCGACAGAAATGTCGTTGAGCCGCAAGACGGGCAGATTCTCTGATTCATCTCAACCGAAAATTCACCTTTCTGCGCAGCAGTCGAGAACAGCCGCTGCATCCCTCCCTCGTGCCCCAGGGGAAAGAGGACATGAGGTGAGGGTTTCATTTTTCTTTCAGCAGCTTTTTCGGGCCGTGCCATTCTGGAGCCTATTCTCGTTATAGCCCTGGGCATAATCCTGATTCCGGCAAGGTATGAAACGGTCTCGATTGCATTTGAAAACAGTCCGGGCTGTCTGATTCTCCTGAGCGTTCCTTCCGCCGGTTCAAGGCCGAGGCACAGGAGCAGGGGTTTCGCATATTTTTCTATTATGATCTCTTTTCCCTTAATCCTGTGCAGCGCACCCAGCTTCTCGAGCAGCGATTTTTCGGAGGTAAGTGGAAGATGCAGCTCATCATTCAGAAATATACCGCTGCCTGAGACGTATTCAATCAGACGGAACAGCTCTTCCATCGTCAGGTCACTCCAGAAAAGATTGTAAGCAGGATGCAGCGGTACATTGTGTCCGATGGAGGTCGCCAGAGCCTCTTCCCACGACTGTTCCCTCCAGTTCGGCGGCAGCTTCCCGAGTCTGTTTCTGAGCAGCGCCCTGTGCCATTCGAGCGAATAACCCGCCGGAACCAGCGGGTGGTTGTTCTCCAGGAATTCGCCAAATGGTATGACTATCTCCCCTATGTCTATGATTTCCTTAACTTCCTTCAGGGAATCCAGGGCTTCATGAGTGGTGTTGAGCTGCACAACGTCGCCATTTTTCATCAGAACTATTGGTCCCTCCGCCTCGGTGCACGGCGTCACTGCTCCCGCTTTTCCCGGTCTTTCCAGCTTGATCTGCGTACCTATGGCTATAAAGCTGTCAAGAACAAACATTGTAGCGGGATTTATTGCAACAGCGCTTAGCCCGGTTGTGCGTGTTCTTCCGTATCTGAGCCTGAATCCTCCTATCCTTGAAGGGTGGCAGAATATGGGTCTTCCCGCCACCATATCTTTCACATACTTCTCGTTTGGTGCTATCCTGACCTCCCCGTCATCTATGTCGGTCGCCTTGCCTGTTATTTTCTCCAGGAAATTCCAACCATCCAGTTTGAGATTCCCGACATGCTTCATTATCTTCGATGCTTTCTGGCACAAACCGTCCGCAATTACAATGCACGCGCCGCCCCTGAGTCTGTTGGTGCCTGTCCTCGGGAGATCGCGATAACCCGCAACCTCCACGTCTTCCGTGCCCTCGCCATCTATGCACACCGGACAGTTCATTACTATTATCTCCGTCTCTTCAGGCGATGGAAGATACTGAAGGTGCTGGGTCTGCTTGTATAGCGGAATTTCCTCCTTGAATCTTTCAACCTCCTCCTCTGTTGGAACATATCTGCCGATGCCCAGTTCTCTTCTTACCACATCTGCAATAAGCACGCTCATGGCCTGCCCTGTGCCGCCTGCAGAACGTATGGGGCCTGAAAAATAAAGCGTCACGTAGCTCCCGGTCCCGCCCTCTGCCGATATTTTTACACCGGCAATACCCTCCAGCGGTGCCACGAGTATGCCCTCTGTGAGTATCGCCAGACCAACCCTGACTGCACGCTCCAGAAGTTCGAGTTTTGTACCCGATCCCTCGTTTGCTATTTCCTTCGCAATTATAAGCGAGAGTTCTTCCCTGTTGTAGTTTTCAGCGAGCTTCCTGATTTTTGCTGCAATCCCTTTCACATTGTAATCCGATAGAAGCTCCTCAACCCGGGCAGCCATATCCTCCGCAAGGGGTATTTCCACTTTCTCCTCGGTATCAATACCAGTGATACGTGCCCTCGACGTAATATCGTAACATTTTCTCGCCTCTTCTTCGAGACGCGCAAAATATTCCCTCACCCTCGTGCTCATGGCAATTTCAGGCATCGTTTACCAGCAACTGTTACTCAGACTGATTGGCATGGGTACTGAGTATTAATCCTTTCTTTAATGGCCGTCTGGCGGTTACCGGAATCCTGTGTTACAGCCATTCAGCGCAGGAACTCACCGCAGGAGACGCAGACAATCGATTTTCTGCTGATCTTCGTGCCGCAATTTCTGCATTTTATGAGTTCTCCATCTGTCTCATCGGCTTCATAGGCAACGTTTGCAGGATCCTGCGTCACTGAAGTATCGTGTTTTCCGGAGGCAACCTTCTCAATCTTCATTGAAGATAGCCTTATCTGGATTCTGTCTGTATCGGCCTCCCTTACCACAGGTCTCCTGGTCTGAGATGCCATGTAAGGACCGGTCGTCCCGGAAACACCGGAGACTCCAATTCTTCCGGTGCTGGCCCCACCCTCCGGCACGCCGCCCGAAAACTGCATTTCCGTTTCCCGAATTTCATCCTGTTTGCTGTCCTGCAGCCTCCGGCGCGAAGTTTCAGGCGACGCAGTCTCTGCATTCCCGCGTCTCATCTCTTCATCCGGATCGAGCAGTACCACCTCGCTCCTGAATCTGTTCATCTCGCTCATATCGAGTTCCCGGTCAAGTTCGACTCTGAGAACCTTGATTGCGCCCTGTATAGTTGAAAAGCTTTCACCCTTTTCTGCATTAAGACCTATTTCCTCGAGTATCTTGATGGCATTGGCGTACTCTACAGTAAGCCTGTCAACCTCCTTTTTCAGTGTAAATGCTGCGCTCCTCAAGTCTGGCTCTTCGCCCAGACGACCACCTTCTTTGCCTGTGTTCTGTAATCCGCCCCTGATAATACTAAAGTATTCCCAACAGGTTTCTAAAGTTGATAATCAAATTTCAGCCGGCAAGCGTCCTTCTCACTGCTTCCAGAAGGTCATCCACCCCTTGACCCGTCACAGATGAAAAATGAAGGCCTTCCACCTCACTGACGTTGCTGTCCAGATCAGCCTTGCTGTAGGCAACAATTGTTCTCCTGGACCCAAATGCCTTTTCGAGTTCAGTGAAAAGAGCATGCTGATCCTTCAAACTACACCCGCAGCTCCCTGTGGGATCTATGATATAGAGCATAAGCCTTGCCTTGTGTTTTATGGCAAGCAGCGCCTTCTTCTCGTACTGGTTTCCGGTTACGAAGGCACGTTCTGTGAGTCCAGGTATGTCAACAAAGGTTATGTCCGTGTATGCCACGATCCTGTGGCCCACCACAAGTTCCGTTGTTGTGAATGGATAGGGTTCAACTCTAGTCCTGGCGCCAGAGATATATGATACGAATCTGCTTTTGCCAACATTGGGGAATCCTGCGACAACAACTATGTTTTCCCCCTCAATGTCTGGTATTTCTGCAAGCCTGGCCGAAGCCGTGGCAAGCATACTGAGATCTTCGTCCACGCCCTTGATCAGGGAAGCGGTCCTTCCATAGGCGCCTTCCCTGGCCTTTCTCATTTCAGAGGTGGTGGACGATTTTGCCACTTCCCTGGCGGCCCTGTTCACCACAGTAACAACGTTATTTTTGCATCCATGCACGGATGCAATCGCCTTTTTCAGTGTACCGACACCTACAAGCAGATCCGCCAACTCGTACTCGAAAGTGTTTTCTTCGAATGAAGGGAAGCCTGTCACATATTCGGAGAACAGTCTATCCGCCCGTTCGCCGATCGTGTGCAGTTTGTTTATATTTCTCTTTCTGATCTTCGTAAGCGCATTTGTTCCGCTTCCCTGCGCCTTTGAGGCGGCTGAAAAGAGGTAATCTATTATTTCGCCTGCATTCATCACTCTTGGAAGTTTCATTTCTATCCTGCCCAGGCCGTCATCTGCTCAAATGCTTATCGGCAGCGCAATCAAGTATTTTTGTCTCTTCCGCCATCCTGTCTCATGAAAATGTACAGAAACAGCAGCCGTTACTCGCTGAGACCCAGGTTTGACCTTTTCTTCAACGGAGAGCTCATCTGGACCCAGGAAGAATACGAGTCTATTTCATCCGGGGACAGGCGATCGGTTGAATTCAGGCGGACAGTTCTGAGGATAAACGACCGCTTTTTGAAGCTTACAGGCAGCAGCGGAATTGATTTCGACGACGATCTTGTCATAAAGGAGGGGGAGGAATACAGCAATGCTGCTGCCATATACAGGAATAAGGTCCGTCTTTCCGAAGAACAGCTTGTGAACAGATGGAAGAGCCCTAGCGTCGCCGCCGATTCACTCCTGATTCACAACAACATGATTCTGCTTGTCAGAAGGGCCCACGACCCTTACAAGGGCTTTTATGCACTGCCCGGAGGTATACTGGATGAACATGAAACGCTTGAACAATGCGCTCTGCGTGAACTCTTTGAGGAAACAGGTATCCGAGGGAAAATAAACAGGTTGCTCACGATATGCAGCAATCCTGACCGGGATCCGCGCGTGAGGATGGTCAGTGCCGTTTATCTTGTTGACCTGAAAGGAGGCAGCATCAGGGCCGGCGACGATGCATCCTCGGCATCCTTTTTTCCCGTCACTTCCATTCCGCCTCTTGCATTCGATCATGGAAAGGTTGTCACTGAATACCTGGAGTCGCTGAACGTCAGACAGCGGGAATAAATTCATCTCCGTTGTGATAAAACGGCAAAAAAACCATCTTCTCGTGTGTGCTATCTATGCTGAAACCGTTCCTTATGTCCTCCTTTCTGCCTTCGGAGGTTTCCGCCGCAAGGAAATAATATTCTATGTCGCCCCTGGCGTCGCTGCTGTTCCTTGTGCACCTGAGGTGCTCGATGTCATTGAATGAAAAGGTCGTTGAATAAACAGGGTTATATGCAGTCATGTGCGCTCCCATCTCTATAAGGTCGCGAGGATTAAGATCCGCGGAAGGCACATATACAAACATTCTGCCACCGTTGCCCTCCTTTATGAAATTCCTGAGATTGCCATGTGCTTCATTCCCAGCGTCATCCAGATTGAAAGAGCAGAAAAATCTCCAGAACGGTATGTAAACTCTTTTTCCTTCCGTTACGTTGCCAAACTTGGCTATCTCGACATCCACAACCGATTTTTCCCCTATCTCATGCAGACTCTTGCATGAGGAACAGTAAGCCAGTATCTCGCCCCTTTCGAGTTTTGTGCTCTTTCCGCACCTGGGGCAGCGTTCCGAGACGGGATTCATACCGTTACTCTCCTTGTATTCCTGGAACGGCTGTGATGAGGCGTCCTGAGCAGGTAGCGGAGGCTGTTGATAACCGCAAAAAGTGCAATACCTGAAGTCATCAGCCCAAGGCCGGGGCCATGGAATGATGTCGCGGTGAAGAGCACTGCACCGGAAGCAGCGAGACCTGAGCATGCAAGTGCAATGGCAGTTTCGTGCATGAGTCCTTCATTCATCTTCTGAACATCAGGCTGGTTCATCAGCTCTCCGGTTATGCCGTCTATCGTGAGTGCATGCTCCCCTCTCCCGGTCCGGAATCTCACTATCCATGCCGGGTACATTATTATTGTCTGCGAAACAATCGAAACCTTCAGTTGCCTGCTGTCTGTGTATTCCGGATGGCGCACCGAGAGCTCCCTGTGCATGACCTGCTCCGTGTGCTCCCTGACATTCTCGGGCCTGATTGTCAGGCCAAGGGAGGGAAAGTGTCTTTCAGGGGATATCACCGCCTCAGATCCGTTTACATCGGAAGGCTCTCCGATATACTCCACATTTTCATAAGCCGGCAGTCGGAATTTCTTAGTCATGTTCACAGGCAATACGGTTTCCGATTCACCGTTTCCCGAACAGGTCCATCCGGATATTCTGGCTGTTATCCCCCATAACGGAAGACAGACGGGAAATACTTCACTGATATCAAATGTGTTTCTGAATCTGTTCGGGCAGAATTTGGACATGATGATGCTCACCGCACGGGATCTTGCATCATCTGCGCCGATGTTGTATGAGTATGTTAGGATGAAAGACCCTGAACTGTCACGTGGAAGTCTGAACGCCGTGCTGCAATTGGGGCAGGTCGTAACCGGATCAAAATCATCAAAGTAAATGGGTGTGCCGCATTCGACACAGCCGCTCTTGGACATCATTCTATTCCTTCCTCCTGTTTGTGTAGAAGGCAATTCCGGCCGCAGTCACGCCTATTGCAGCAAGTGCGTAAACGATACCGAAAAATGCTATGAATCCTTCCGCAAAAATTATTGCAAAACTCCCAGCTGCAAGCGGAATTGGATTTTTTCTTTCTACTTCGACGTTCAGATCACCGTAAACACTGCCATTGTATGCGTCAACCGTGATGGTGTTGAGTTTCCCGCGGTAGACGTACTGTGTAATCCAGAAAGGGTAAAAAAGAAGTTGCCTCGATCCGGGATCCACTGAAAGTATCTGTATGTATGCCTGCGGATCAGTGTTTGGCATCTGGAAATCGGATATGTCTGTGTCTGCAGTTACCTGTGTCTTCTGGGTGCCGGCAGGATCTATTTGCCTGATTCCGGGTTGTATGGACGGTATTCCGCTGACGACGACCTCCGTGTCGTTTCCCGTCCTGTCTTTCCCGTATATGTATAAGGGAAGGTGCTTTAACGACATTCTTGCCAGCTCGATGTTTCTCGAGAACTCTCTTCCTCCTTTTACATCGGAGGCCCACTCATGGATTCTTCGTATGGCTTCGGATTCTTTCAGTTTTGCCTCTGCATAAGAAGGAACGTAAGAGCCGGTACCATCAAAGAGATAGAGCGTCCTGCAGTGATTGCAGATGTTATATTTCTTCCCGCCGTCATCATCGGAAGGCGCACTACATGAAGGGCATCTAATGGTCGACATTCGTACTTCATCCTCTGTTTGTTTCAGCCGGTAGATTGCTTCCCGTCCGGAAAAACAATCATTCCACTCTGTCAGACATATCGTCATACAATTATTTAAAATTCTCACATGAAGGTGAGGCGGAACTTAACATTGAAAGTGGGGCATGCATTGTAATCCCGTTTTGAGCAGTCCTGTCAAATGATCTACCGCACTGACGACAATTCTCCCCAAGTAAATCAATGACTAGAGCTTTGAGACTGCAAATCATATTCCGCGTCTTCAACTGCCATACCTTCTGATTTGGTTAATATCTTAATCATAAACTTTACTTACAGACGAACTTCTTGTTAATGCAGGTGTTTTTCTGAAAAACTGGCGGATAGTGGAATTTGGTTCTCCGGTCGGGTTGAAGCTGGCAGACAGTGCCGCTGAACATCCGGGTGAGGGTACCGTAAAGGTGCGGGTGGCAATAACTGCAGTCAATCATATCGACAGGCTTGTTATCGGCGGCCGTTTCAAATGGGTTCCTCTTCCACGTATTCCGGGATCGGAATACGTCGGTACTGTAGAAGAAATCGGCAGTGGTGTCAAGGGCATCTTTCCAGGGGACAGGGTTGCGGTTTTTCCGAAGATGTTCTGTGGCAACTGTCGTTATTGCCTGGCTGACCAGGAAAGTGTCTGTTTAAGCGGCTGGAATCCTGATCATGCGCCGGTAGATCTTTCAACAAACATGCTCCCTCTTTCCATGAATGGCGGATGGGCGGAAGAAACGCTGATACCTGCAAGAAACGTTGTCACTCTTCCCGACGACCTTTCGTTCGATAGCGCTTTTGCTGTTCCTTTGAGCGGAATGACAGCGTGGCATATGGTTGAAAGAGCCAGGCCGAACAGTGGCGAAAACGCAGTTGTAATGGGCTCGACAGGTGGAATAGGTCTGTTCGCAATCCAGATATTGAAGCTGGGGGGCTGCAACGTAATGGCTGTTGTCAACGATTCTGCAAGAGTTTATGAGCTACAAAAACTCGGAGCCGATGCTGTTTGCATTACATCAGAGGACAACTTTGCCGATTGTGTCAGAGATTTTGCAGGTAAAATCGGACCGGATATTGTAATAGATTTTCTGGGTCAGTCTACATTCCAGCAGAGTTTTTCAATCCTTGCCCCGGGCGGCAGATATGCGACATGCGGGACCATGACGGGTCCGGGTTCAGAGATAAGCCTCCTGCGACTCTATTCGAGACAAATTGAGCTCGTCGGCTCCACTACAGGTTCGATCAGGGACCTGCGAGCTGCGCTTCAAGCCTCTTCGGAAGGTAAAATCAAGACGGTTGTCGATTCTGAATTCGCATTCGACTGTATGCCTCAGGCCCTGGACAGGCATTCGAAAAGAGGAAAATTCGGCAAAGTGAAGGTTGTCGTTTCCAGATGAAATTTCATTTGTTTGTCGCTTCATCATGCTTTCCGTCTTCAATGTGTTTCTATATAGTCTATAACGTGCTTCTTAGTCTAAGAGCGAACGAGCTATCTATCCGCCAGTTCTCATTTCCCTCCGGGAGAACATGAATAAAAAGGCAAAAACTGAGTCGGAAGGAGAAGGAACCGCAGACCCCCGGGACGCAGGATCTCCGAGTCCCTTCAGACCGCTTGATGAATCCAGCGTAAAAAAGTATCATCTGAAGACGATACTCATTGCGGGTATGGGATTTTTTACAGACGCATACGATCTGTTTGTGATAGGTGTGATTGTTGCGATGTTCGGTTTCTTCACGCCCTTTCCAATACCTCATTCCCTTTTCACATTCCCGCTGCTTGGGAAGACTGCAGTTGTTTCAGGAATTGAACTGATAAGCGCAGCGGCTATATTCGGAGCTGCTGTTGGGCCGTTTATATTCGGCAGACTCGGTGATCTGTTCGGCAGAAAGACCGTGTATGGCATAGAAATGATCATACTCGTCCTTGGTGCCATAGCATCGAGCATTGCATGGAGTTTCATCTCACTTGTCGCATTCCGCCTCATTCTGGGTTTAGGCATCGGCGGCGACTACCCAATGTCCGCAACCATAATGAGTGAATATTCAAACGTAAAGAGCCGTGGAAAGCTTATTGCAACTGTTTTTGCAATGCAGGGATTCGGTCTCATCTCCGGTATAGTTCTCGGTATTGGTCTACTTGCTTCATTTCCGACCTCGCTTGATCTTGTATGGAGGCTGCTTCTTCTGGCCGGAGCGATACCTGCCATTTCAGTCTATTACTTCAGGAGGAGAATGCCTGAGACGCCCAGATACACATACCTGGTGAAGGGAAACAAGGAAGAGGCAGAAAAAGTGATTTCCAATCTTACAGGAAAGAGCGTCAAAGGAAAGGACATCAGGGGGCGCGAAGGAACGTATTTCAGTCTCCTTTCATCATATCTTCCTCTTGTTGTGGGGACAGCTCTCAGCTGGTTCCTTTTCGACATATCATTCTATGGCACATCAATATACACTCCAACGCTTCTGAATTCACTGAGCCTGCTTTATTCGCCCGGTCTGTCTCACGTCCAGCATCTGCTCATTGCTGAAGAATACACTGCAGTAGTTGACATTCTGTTTACTATTCCAGGCTACTGGATCGCAGTCGCCACAATTGACAGAGTGGGAAGAAAAACACTGCAGTTTGTAGGGTTTTCTGTAATGGCTATTGCCTTCGCGGTGCTCGGACTCGACCCTTCGCTGATATCGCTGGGCCTTCCGTTTGTCGGAATATACGGTCTGACGTTCCTCTTCGGCAACATCGGGCCAAACACAACAACATTTGTTATACCGGCAGAGTCCTTTCCGACCAGATTCAGGGGAACGGGCCATGGAATAGCGGCGGGTGCAGGTAAACTCGGCGCTGCGCTGAGTGTTCTGACCTTTGGAACACTCACAATTGTCCTGCACGACTCCGGAATGATGCTGCTCCTTTCGGCTGTCGCCATAATGGGAGTCGCTGTTACCACTCTCTTCATAAAGGAGACAAACCAGGCGACGCTGGAACAGGCATCAGGTGAATGGGCCCCGACAGGCACGACAGAGTAAATGCCGCGCAACCCGGCAGACGAACATTAAACATCTTAACTCTTTTATTTCTTTTCCGAATTATTCGGCTTTCAGGTCCAGTCCTTGAGCGAAAAGATCGACTTGCATTTGATAACTTTGCCGAGTCCCTTCCTGCCTGCAATTCTGAACAGGAGTGAGAGCATCCAGTCATTGCTGAATGAGAAGTGTGCATAGCCCATCATTCTCCTTGCTGTCTCCAGATCCCTTCCGACCGCAGCTCTCCATTTTTTCTCATATTCCACAAGTGCGGTCCCTTTGTTGATGCTGTCTCCTATTACCCTGCCTGCGATCCTTCCACATATCATAGCGACGCATATTCCGCCACCGTTCGTAGCCATTACGTGTCCTGCGGCATCTCCGACAAGCAGCACGTTTCCGTCCACTGTCCTCTTCAGCGGTCCTGCCATGGGCACCCATCCGCCGGCGATGATCTGTCTCGGTTTCGTATTGAATTTTCTGCCTATCTCCTCGATAAAGTCCCTTGCATAGAAACCAACCTTTCTTTTTGTCAGGTTAGGATCGGCTCCGAGTCCAACGTTGGCTCCACCATTTTTCGGAATAATCCAAGCATATCCGGCTGGAGCAGCATTGCCGAAGTACATGTATACAGTGTCCCCGAACTCACCGTTCATCGTTGTTGACATTGCAGGGTAAAGCAGCTTCGGTGACTCAATCCCTATCTCCTTCCTCACGGTGGAAAACGGACCGTCAGCTCCAACGATGACCTTTGCTTCAAAGGTCCCCCTGGAAGTGACCACCCTGTTTCGGCCGTCAAACTTCTGAAATTTTGTGTCTGTCATCAATTCGGCGCCTGCCTTCACAGCTTTTTCGGCAAGGTATTTGTCAAAATCTCTTCTTTCTGTAGAATAGCCTGAAAAATTTATGTCATAGTCTCTGCCGCCCGGAGAGACCATCCGTATTATTGAAGTGGGCTTAGATACGACCCGTGCAGGTACATCGAAGAGTTCAGAAGGTTCGTCCACTTCGGAAAAGAGCCTGTGAATCTCCTCTGTTTTTGGCATAAACTCCCCGCACTGAACAGGCCATCCTATCTCCCTTCTGCTGTCGATGAATAAAACACTGAGTCCGCTCCTTGCCGCATACTCTGCTGCAGAACTCCCTCCAGGACCCGCTCCCACAACGACAACATCGTATTTCCGCATTTGAGCATCACCTATGCATTGCTCAAGTCGGACGGATGATTTAGAAAAGAAATTACCCTGTATCGAAGAACCAAGGGATCTACCTCACTCTGCTGATGATGGAACCGGAGAGCTTTATTAACGCATCCTTGTGGGCAGACGGTTTTAGTCTTTTCAGACTTTCATTAGCCAATTTAGCATACTTTTCTGCAATCCCGAGAGATTCCGGCACACATCCGCTTCCCCTTATCATCTCTATTGCACTCTCAATGAGTTCCCTGGGTTTGTTCTTCTTGGCTATGACATCCGCAAGCAGTTTTTTGTCGACGCCATTATTCATCGCCAGTATCAGCGGCAATGTCATATTCCCTTCTTTTATGTCGTTTCCGACGCTCTTTCCAAGGGTGTCGGCATCTGATGTTATGTCCAGGATGTCGTCAATTATCTGAAAAGCAATTCCCACGTTGGTACCAAAGTATCCCAGTGCCTCAATTTCGTCATCAGTTCCACCACCATGGAAAGCTCCTAGCTGTGCACTTGCTGAAAATACAGAGGCAGTCTTTCCGCTTATGATGTTTACGTACTCATTCATCGGTACCGATGGATTGTTTCTCCACTGCTCCTGTAGCATTTCCCCTTCTGCAAGTTTTTCATATGCTTCAGCCGCTATTCTAATGGATTCGGGGCTGAGAAATTGACCATACTTGAATCCTTGTACGAACATGAAATCACCTGCAACCAGCGCATTGTGAACGCCATACTTCCTGTATGCTGTGACTTTTCCCCTCCTCTGTTCTCCTTCATCAGTTATGTCGTCATGTATGAGAGTTGCACTGTGAATGAGCTCCACAGCCACAGCAGCGTCGACTGCCGAGTGCAGTTTACTGTCTCCGCCGCCTACCGCCTTGTACGCGAGTATGCATATCGCGGGCCTGATCCGTTTGCCGCCGGCGGCTATCACATGCATTGCAATTTCGGTCAGCGCAGGGCTTTCAGATCTAACGCTCTTCTTGAGGGTATCCTCCACGAGTTTTAGCTCCTTCGCGACGCCGAAGTCAACGGCAACGTAATCGTTCATAATAATGACACTTTTCATCAACTACATTAATCTTATCTGTTACTCTCTGGAGTGGATTAGATGGAAGCCGGGAAGATACAACCCTTGTCTACGCTCTACCCGACACGGATAAACAAAAGTAATCAGTCACCTGATGAATTTCGGTGTGGCACGCGTCGATAAATTGATTATGGTAGGGGCAAGACTGAAATTATCTGATGTGATAAGTATGACAGAGGGATTATAAGTCGATAAAGAGAAGTCACATAATGCGATTCCGAGCAGAACCCATCGCGCTTCTCGTCGGTAAGGTGGAGTCGAGGAAAGGAGTTCGCTGATAAATGCGAATTGAAGAAAGTGCTGGAAAACCCCCTAATATCCTCTACGTTGACGACGAGTTCGCAATGCGTGATTCGTTCAAACAGTTCATGGAACTGCAGTTCGACATCAAGGTAACAGTAGTTTCGTCTCCTGATGAGGCTATTGAAGCAATGGGAAGGGAAGAGTTTGACGCAATTGTTTCAGACTATCAGATGCCTGAAGTGGATGGTATTCAATTTCTCAAAGAACTGAGAAAATCCAGCAGCATTCCCTTCATTCTTTTCACGGGTAAAGGAAGAGAAGAAATTGTTATTGAAGCACTTAACAGCGGTGCTGATTACTACATGCAGAAGGGTGGAAATCCGATCGCGCTTTTTGCTGAACTTCACCATTATATAATACTCGCAGTTGAGAGGAAGCGGCGGGAGGAACAGCTCGCACTTGCGAATGAAAGAATGGAATCGATAATCAGGAATACTTCCGATGCGTTTGCTTTTTTCGATCTCGACGGAAAGATTGTTTCTGTCAACAACGCATTTGAGAAAATCTACGGCTGGTCCGCGGAAGAGGCCATTGGGAAGGGGTTACTGATGGTGCCTCCCGACTGCATTGATGAAGCGAAGGGGAAGTTTCAGGAGCTTTTAACCACACGGAAGACGGTCAGCTATATCGGACGCAGAATGCGCAAAAACGGCGAATTATTTGAAATGAGCATGACAATCACCCCGGTGAAGAATTCAAAGGGCGAAATCGTAGGTATCGCCGGCATCGGACGGGATGTTACCGAACTTACAAGAGCACTGGAGATAAATGCAAGGCAGAGAGAGGAATTGAAGGTTACGATTGCAAGCATAGGCGACGGTGTAATTGCGACGGACACGCATGGGAGGATCACCGTAATCAACGGCATAGCTTCAAAACTCACAGGCTACACTGAAGAAGAAGCGATTGGAAGACCTGTGAATGAGATATTCAATATAATAAATGAGGAAACAAGAAAAAAAGTCAGCATACCTGTGGAAATCGTGATGTTGAAAGGAGAGATTGTCGGTCTCGCAAACCATACTGTTCTGATATCGAAAAATGGCAGGGAATACATGATAGAGGACTCCGCTGCGCCGATAAAGGACCAATCCGGGAAAATCAGCGGTATAGTGATGGTTTTCAAAGATGCCACTGAGGAAAAACTGACCGAAAGGAGAAGAAGAACACGGTATGCGGTGTCTCTTGCACTTGCGACGGAAAAATCCATGGAGGGAGCTTTCAAAAGTATTGCCGAAAACGTCTGCAGTCAGTTGAACTTCCAGTCTGGAGAAATATGGCTGCTCAGTCCTGAGGACGGCAGAATACACCTGGAAACGCGCGTGCCCGCAGACAAAGGCTCCGGTTCGGACCATGGGGAAACTTCTGTCAAGGCGGATCCCGAATCAGCAGCCGGATTGCTGATTACAGTATACAGAACTGGGAAACCTCTCTGGATCAGCGATTTGACGGCTGATCAGCCTGGTGTGGTCGTGAATGAAGCAAAACCTGCCGACGCCAGATCTGCATTTGGAGTTCCGCTCTCAAACAAGGGTAAAGTGGAGGGAGCGATGCTGTTCTTCAGCAGTTCACAGCTGGACGCGGACAGAAACACACTCAATACGATGGAGGATATAGGAAAGCAGATCGGTCTTTTCATAGGGAGAATAAGAGTTGAGGAGGAACTTAAAACACTGTTACACAACCTTGAATCTTTTATAATGAACACACCGCTTGTAATAATTGCCAGCAAGATCGACGGAACAATAGTTTCCGTCAATAACGCGTTCGAAGCAACATATGGCTGGAAGCGGGAAGAAATTGTCGGCAAATCGGTGGATTGTATTGTTCCGCCCGAATTACGTCAGGATGTGAAAGAGAAACTGAAGGCTGTCTCTTCCGGCAGCAGTTTTACGTATGAGGCTGCGAGACTGAGGAAGGACGGCACTCGCATTTACATGAGAATAACTGCTTCTCCTGTCGTGGACTCGAAAGGAAGAGTGATCAGCATGTCCAGCATCGCAAGAGACATCACAAAGGAAAGACTGGCCGATGCCGAAAACAGGCTCAACCACGAGGTAATGGAAAACCTCAAAGAAATGGTTGTGATCTCGGAACTGAACGACATCAATGAGCCCGTTGTGAAGTATGTTAACAGCGCATATGTCCGTACGATCGGCTATTCCAGAAACGAGGTGATTGGAAAGACACTCTGGGATCTTCAGGGTGATGCCGTTGATTCCGCTTCTCTGAACAGGATGTATGCCTCATACATCAGCGGGACACCCTACTCGGGCGAGGTTGTGAGCTACGGGACGGACGGAAAGGAGATCATTCTGGATACGAATTTCTTCCCAATGAAGAATAGTACGGATGGCGCTGTGGTCTGGGTTCTGATACAGAAGGACATAACCGATTCAGCTCTGTACCGTGAAAACCTGAAGAAGATAAACGACAAACTGAATCTCATGGAGACGATAAGCAGGCATGACATGATGAACCACATACAGGCGATAGAAGCCTATACGCGCATGGTTGTGGACTCCACAGTTGACAAAGGTCTTTCGGAGCGAACTGACAGAATAATCGGCATCACCGAAAGAATGAGGACACAGCTCCAAACGTTGAAGGAGCTGCAGTTTTCGGGAAGCCCCCGCTGGACGGACCCGAAGAAAACATTCATGGGCTGCATAGAATCGATGGATCTTGGAAGAATAGGTGTAAGCACGACGGGCCCGGATGTGGAAATCTTGGCCGATCCGCTCCTCGAACGGGCATTTTCCAATCTGATTGTCAACACAACTAAACACGGCGGACCAGTAAGGAGCATTGCCCTCAATGTTTCAGTGAAGGATAATTATCTGCTTATCGTGTATTCCGATGATGGTAGGGGAATACCTGACTCGATGAAAGAGTCCATTTTTTCCGGTGGTATGGACAGACAACCTCATGGGTTGAAATTGGTTAGTGACGTACTGAAAATTACAAATATCTCAATAAGCGAAAAAGGCACCCAGGGAAAAGGGGCTGTATTTGAATTTAAGGTTCCTTCGGGCAGTTACAGGTTTATTGATCTGGAAACAGAAAAGCGATCGGGTCTGGAAAATTAATCCGAATGGCATGGTCCTCATGTGACATTCTCCTCAGAACAAGTTCAGAATTTTCCTAGATGGAAGTAAGACAATAACCATGTCTTTGTATCGATACTTATGGCAAGTCACAAAAGTCTTGTGGAAAGTCTTTCCATCGATTCAGCAGAATGGTATCCACAGAACTTTTGAGTTATGCTATAAAAAACTACAATTTCGGGAGAGGAGGCGTGGCATGCTGTTCACCTTCGACATCATTGCCGGATTGTGTTCCCGCTTCCCTCCGCCAGTTCACGCATCCCGGAGGCCGTTCGATCCACCTTGCGGGTTATGTAGACAACTCTCTCCACGTGCGTTAATCCGGGAAGGCTCTTGCCTACCTGGTCGGGCATTGTCATTACACAGTTTGAAAGTTTTGCTCGTTTTCATCCACCAACAGGTTGGGGGTCTTCCCGCTTGATATTATGATATACAGCCGGCATACGGCATTACAACAGCGTCAGCAGTGCAAACTTGGACGGTGGAGACGGATGTCTTTTCGGCGAAATTTCAGGCAGTCGCAAATATGTTAAGACCGCGATCACGTCATGTATATCCTAATAGTGACAGCCTGCGGATTTGAAGAGCTGTGTGGCAACAATGTTGGCAGGTAAAATCCTGATTCCGCGCCGTGTCTTCAGAGATGAAAAATATCCTGTCGCCATCAGGTTAGGCGACGGCATGTCGACGGTCAGTGTGACGCGTACCATGACCGGAATGCAGACTGCCCCACAAAACTGATTTTCACCCACATCCCTGCATGCCCGAGTCCGCATAGCTCCATGCAGAATGCCGTATACGTTCCAGGTACACTGACATTTGTCCATACGACATTCCATATGCCGGGAAAAGCGTCCACCTTTATCTTGAGAGACGGTACGGCGAATTCATGCAACACATCCGTACTGGTCACCCTGAATATGAGGGTTGTGTTTACGGGGAATTCTATCGAATAGTTGCGAATAAGTGCCGATCCGGTCACATTGTATCCGTCAGGATAGTGAAAAGTCCAGGTCCATTGTGATGCGTAGACATCAACGACCAGCGCATTTCCCTGATCAGCGGGAGCAGTTCTCGTAAAAGAGGCAACAGGCAACGCAATTGAAGTCAGCCCGAGGAATAACACTGCCATGAAAACAATGAAAAATAAAAATGGTTTTTTCTTTCCGCGTTCCGCTGTCGGAATGAAACCCGGCACGATGGATTCCACATCTTCCACGTTTCCTGTAATTGTCTTTTCCCTGTTTCTGATTACAACATAAATTATCCATCCGATCACGAACGCAGAAATTGGAACGCCGGTGATGAGGTAAATGTCGAACAGTGAAAGCCACTTCGCGGACGTAATGGAAGTTATTGTGATTTCAATAAGCATATCCACCCACCGCATGCCGGCCTGTCTCGCATTTGATTTCTTCCGCGATCCCTTTTGTCATGCTGTTTGCTCCTGAATCCATTTTTCCTTTTCTCCTCAGATCATGGCGAACGTACCTATCATTATCACACCTGCAACCGCAATGAAACTCCAGAAATAGAGAAGAGCGTACATGCTGGGCACCGATCTCTCTGCAATCCTGTTCCCGGCATTCTTCACAAAAAAGTAGATAACCAGTGCGAGTCCCCCGATTATATGCACAATATGTACAATTGACGAATCATAAAAAATAGAAAGAAGCGCACTGCCTGAAATCGCACCCAGCCCTGAGCCAGCTGCATTGAGATAACTCCAGTCAATCAACGTGGATGCAATGTAACACAGGCCAAAGAAAAAGGTGAGAAGAAGGCCCAGGCCTGTCATCTCCCTGTTTCCCCTCTTTGCACCCTCCGCAGCCGCGTACATGCTTCCTATGCTTGCTATGAGAACCATGATTGAGATGATATCGTACACGGCACTACCCCTCAGGCTTGTCGCCGGATCGCCGAAATACTGGCTCTGGAGAAAAATAAAGAGCGAGGCGCTGATGAATGTGGTAAACAGCAGAATATCGCCGGACACAAATATCCACATGCCGAGCCTTGTGCTGTCCATATGCCTGAATGGCCATGTTTCCTTGGTGGAAACTCCGTCCTTTTCCACCTCAGGGAAGACATTATAGTAATCATCAATCATCCATCCAAACGCGGAAATGGTAAAAATCATAAGACCTGCTGCGAGCACCGCATTCCCGTCACCATAGAGAAACAGAACAAGCCCTAGAAATGAGAGAAACATACCGAGGCTTATCGCCAGGGGCCATGGACTCAAATGACCGGACGTGCCATGCTCATCTTTCGATGCATCCTTGCTGTCCATGATAAATTTGCCGTCTACGATGTAAGGCGTGCCTGTGAAATTAAATTCGGGCACAGGTGTTGGAATGAGCCATTCCAGACTGTATGCACCCCAGGGATTTGCCTCCGCAGTATCGCCAAAATGTGTGGAATACAGCATATTCACGACGGGCAGCAGCTGCGAAAAGCCATAGAACAGTGCGCCGGCAGTAGCAATCTCATTGGGAAGGGTAAAACCCAGGCCGGACGGATAAGTGTAATACCTTCTCGGCATGTTGAGCAGCCAGAACATCGGAGCGAAGGTCAGATTCAGACCAATGAATGAAAAGACGAAGTGAATGACACCAAGCCTTTCACTGTACATTTTTCCTGTAAGTTTCGGAAACCAGAAGTAGAGTGCGGCGTACAGTCCCCAGAGCACCGTTCCGGCAAGAATATAATGGAAATGGGCTATTACCCAGTAATCCCCGTTGAATGCCGTATCCAGTTCGATCGAGGATTGCATAACGCCTGTCGCTCCTCCGATGATGAACACAATGACCGCACCTATCGTGAAGAGCACCGGCGTCCTGAGTTTTATCCTGCCGCGAAGCATCGTCGCGATTATGCCTATTATCAGAACACCTGATGGTATGGATATGAGTTCAGTGGTTATCTCCTGTATCTCGAGCCACACGAGATTGACTCCAGTCATAAACATGTGGTGCATGAACACCAGCATACTCATGATAAAAATTGTCGCAAACGATCCTATCATCAGCTTCTTTGCATAGATCGCCTTGCCGGAAAATACACTTGCAACATCAAACATGGCCCCCAGAGCAGGAAGGAGGAGAACATAAACCTCGGGATGTCCCATGAACCAGAACATCTGTTCCCACAGCAGCGCGCCACCAACCGGAGACAGAAAGACAACAGATCCGATAATGCGGTCCGCAAGCAGCAGCACAAGTGCGCCAGCGAACTCGGGGAAAACTATCCAGAGCATCGCGACAGTAAACAGTATGGACCATGTGAACATCGGCATATCAAGGAGGCTCATTCCTTTCGCTCTTTTCAGCGCGATGGTTACCGCAAAATTTACGGTAGAGACGATCAGTGAAATGCCGAGCATTGTAATGCCGGCAATTCCTGCATCTTCGCCCGCCTGGGGCAGATAGTGAACTTCATTGAGCGGCGCATAAAGTGTCCATCCACCGCTCAATGCGCCGCCGGGAAGAAGGAAACCGCTGAGAAGAAGGATCCCCCCGAAGAGATACATCCAATAGCTGAGCGCGTTAAGTCTCGGAAAAGCCATGTCCTTCGCGCCTATCTGTATCGGGACAAAGTAGTTTGCAAATGCAAACCCCATGGGAGAGATGAAGAAGAGTATCATGAGCAGACCGTGCATCGTCACAAGCTGATTGTATTCTGCAGCATTCAGGAAAGTGTTATTGGGGCTGTAAAGCTGGGTTCGCATCATTTCCGCAAATGCACCGGCAATGAAAAGGAAGATAAATGAGGTTACCAGATAGAAAATTCCCACTTTCTTGTGGTTTGTCGTGAACAACCATTCTTTCAGTGTATTGCACGATGGCAAGGCTCCGGACTTCCCCCTGTCAATCACGCGTAGTCACCGGACACTGATAAGCCGTGACTTCTAGTCGGTTCTCCTGAGGCAAATACCCGTTCCCGCTCTGGGTCCCGCAAATTTTTACTCACGGTGTCGCAGCCATCCAACCCAGACCTCAAAGCATCCGATTGCCCATATACTCTGCTTTTCGCGCGATTTTTGTTTTCCAATCAGGGATCGCTATTTGATAATCATTCCTGATATGTTAGGCATCAACATTAAATATATGTTTTTTAAGAAAATGTCTGACCGGAATTATATGATCCGTGTCATAAGCGAATGATCTGCCTGCTGTTTCCAAATTTTCATTCTTTTCCCTCCGGGCTGGCATCACGTGCGGATTCAGGTCGTCTCCCTTTACAGGGAGGGGAAAACGCTCGTTCCATCTCGACATTATGGCAACCCATCTGAGTCCGGTCCATTTATCAGCCATAAATTTTGAAGCCACCCGGTTCATAATACCGATCGCAGCGCCTGATTGACATCCGCAGAAGGGAGCGGGATACGGGATAGGTGATCCCCATGACGTTCTGCTCAGACCGGTAACTTTCACGTTCCTGTCACGTCGATCTCCGGAAGTTCGGGGAAAGGAAGGCCGTACTTCCCTATTTTCCTCTTGACTTCGAGTATAGTGGATCTCCATGCCGCCCTCTTCTCCTCAAGCGAAAGAACGCCCAGGCCCGCCTGCGCCGCAATATCCTCCATTTTTCTATGCACATCCATAAAATCCGCGGGTAGTTCCCAGAACTCAGCAGGTGGCTCGAAAAGTATCATTGAGAGATACACAAATCCGTGCCTCAATCTCTTGGGGATAAGCATTATCTCTTCTTCGGTCAGAGTGGGTATCGCATCTTCCAGAACAAACCAGGTATATGCAAGATGCCTTGATTCATCCATGGCAAGGTGCTTGAATGCTTCCCGAAATGCCGGGTGGTCGGTCTTCCCTGCCATCTCATTGAAGAGCTTCGATGCGCACGCTTCCCCCATCATGAATGAAGTGAAAATGAGAGGAAACCTGTACTTGTCATATGATCTGGTGTATCCTTCCCAGTACCTGCCTCCATTGTAGTATATCCATCTTATATTCCTGAGTGCTTTTGCTTCAAGCGCGTTTCGCGGCTTCCATCCCTTCAGAAACTTCGGACAGAGCCTGTTGCACCCCCTCATGCATGTTTCGTCGTGCCTGCATTCATCCATCACAATTGTTGCCGTGACTTTCTGTGTCGCATTATCGTAATGATTTACGGTTACATGGACAAGTGCCTTAGCGAAGGAGGCAGCCGCATTGTTTTCAAAATTTGCAAGTTCAGCCCACCAGTAGGCCATCGCCGTCTTCTGCAACTCGTCATAGTCGGCGGGATTGACAGAATCCCAGTCTATCTCTTCCGGATCCCAGTGTTCCTTCTTCGCACGGGTATATATTCTTGCCAGCCTGCGATCCACAAAATCCCAGTCAAAGGGATACGCGTTTGGCTGTCTTATCTGTGGAGGCTCTTCGTCGTTAGTATCAGGTTTCATGGAACATGAATTGTAAAAACCCTATTTCTAACTGTCCAATGATATGTCAGGCAGCAGCGGATACCGGACAGACGCCGGCATCATTTCATGGAGGAGATGATGTTTGATATGATATGTTGTCTCGCGGACGCATTTCGCGGTCACGAAAAGAGGGCATCATCACGTAAAACCAGTCTGCTCCTTCACGCATCGCAGACGTCGATAAGCCGCGGTCCGAAGACAGGCAAAGAACACACCACCACAGGACATGGTGTACCATGCAACATCGCACGGAGCCTTTTTGTGTCTCAGTCAGAGCAGATTCGAGTTGTCCGACCTTGCGCCTGTATTCACGTTCAATATATCATTTGCGGAATCCGAAGGGATCAGCCGGATTGAAAAGGTAGTGCCCTTCTTGTAATCGCCTTTCACTCTTTCCCTGACTTCTATGCTTCCTCCGGAACTTTCAATGACCTGCTTGATGAGTGAAAGGCTATGACCGGCAACACTCACACTCTTGTTAATTCTTTTAAATACTTCAGGCATTTTTCCGGGATCTATTCCTACGCCGTTATCTGAGAAATCGATGGATATCCACGATCTTCCTCCGGTCTCATTCCTTGAAAGCTCTATCCACACTTCTACGGAATCGCCATTTGAATATTTGATTGAGTTGGAAAAAAGATTGAAGAAAACTCCGGCGATGAGTACCGACGCGTTTACACTGTACGAACAGCCGGCACCATTCTCAACAATATGACATATCACCCTTTTTTCGGGGAAGATGCACCGTATTCCTTCCTTCACCTTCTCAATCAGAGGTACAACTTCAACTTCTTTCTGGATATCGGCGCTGCCGGTCTCGAGACGCAGGATATTGGAAATATCACTCAGAAAGTCCCATGCCACAAGAGCGCCACTACTGATTGCGTCAAGATTTTCAATACATTGTTTGAAAGTCTCCGATCTTTTTCTTCCTTTTAATTTTATGAGCTTCACGTTCGCACTTATCGCCTGAAGGATATTCCCTATGTCGTGGGAAATGAGATGCATTCTCGTTTCAGCCAGCTTCCTTCCATCACTAATACTCGAATAGACCAGGTTGTTTCTTATAATTGAACAAAGCATACCTGCAATCGAATTCATGACTTTGATATCAATCTCCTGAAAGTAATTGGCATAAGATGAGTGTACATCAATCACAACAGCAACCCTGCCATCCAGTACGGCAGGGACAGCAAATTCACTCCCGATCTCTTCCCCGTAGAGATTGATATAGACTGGTTCACGCGTTATGTCATTGGCAAGGACTGGCGCCAAACAGGAGGCTGCGCGGCCTATTATTCCCTCCTGAAAATTAAGTTCCGTCACACCGCCGGTTTCCTCAATCTGTTTATTCCGGTTTGAGGCCGCAAGCCTCAGCTTGTTATTTTCATCGGGAAGCCATATGGACGCATGCTCATAATGGAGGAGCCCGATGACCGCATCTACAGTGTCGCTGCAGGCTGCGTTCAGCTGTCCGTCCCCCACTCTTTCCAGTAAACGGCCTGTCGTCATCAATGCAAGCAGACGCGAGATACTTTCGCTTTCCTTCATGACCGCTTCTCTCTCGGTGATCGCGGCGCCGAAAATAGCAACGGCACCTTCAATGAACGTTTTTTCTTCTTCAAACCATGCTATTCTGTTCTTCTCCCTTATACCGACAAGATGGTATGTGCCATTTGCTGATGTGCAGACGCCTGCCAGAAACGTTGTTTTCATTATATCTGTGAGCTGAATGTGACTGCTGTCTGCTCCAAACTGGGTGAAAAATAACTCGCGATCCATTATTTTCATGCGATCAAGTTTCGCAGAGAATTCTGTCGGCAATTCTGGCACATTCCGAAGGCTGCCCCGCATATTCGACTCCAGCTGCCACCAGTTTCCGTTCTTCGAGAAGTATGAGAATGATTCTCCCGCTCCAAACGCAGAATGAATCACGTTGACAACATGGTGATTGAGCAACCTAGCCTCTTTTGATGCGGTTGACTGCATTAGCTGGTTTGCAAGGTCACTTGTGGCAAGACTGAGAGCATCACCCCTTTTCCGTGAAATGGCAAAATCAAGCAGCAGTCCCCACACGATGAAAAAGTATGCCTGCACGGCAAATATTTTCGCGAGATACCACACATAAGAATAGTAGGCAGGATGAAATGAGTTGAGCAAACTGCCTGTCAGACCAAATGCAAGGAAAAGAACCAGACCCTTAAAGCTATTTTCAAATATCCTTCTGCCTGCCTTCGATAAGAAAGTTCCCGCTATCCCGGCAGCCACGAACATTGATGCAAGCATGCCAATTGCTGCAAGCGGATATGAATAGGCCGAAGCAGAATGTGGGTTTAGGAACGGCAACTCCCCCGCGAAATACAGAACCATAAGTGCAGTCGCAGAACTCGTGATCGCAAAGAGAATCGTTGTCAGGAACAGCGAGTATCGTCCCACTTTCAATCGGCCGCGGACAGCTACAAAAATCAATCCCGGGATCAAAAAACCGATTACTCTCAGCTCGCTTACAGCATAAGCCAATTCCCCGTTGCTTGCATTCACAATCGCCAAATTGGATAAAGCTGCGATATAGGCGGTGTCAAGCATGCTGGCCCATAGTGCAAGCATTATTATCAGATCAGCGCGCAATCCGATCCTGAAATATCGGACTGCGAGAAATGAGAGAGCAAGAATGAGCAGACCAATATCGTAAAGTGCCGAGGCAAAGTCTGCAGCCGGCAGTATCGCCGAATGAAAATGCATGAAATACAGTGTATCGCTGAGCACAAGCAGTGACACCAGGGTGCCCGGCAAAATCCACCCCCAGAGTGGCATTGCTCTCTCTTCTCTCATCCACCGCCGGAGAGCTAACACAGGGCGCATCATTCTTTGTGACGGGCCCACATGGGTTTTTTGAAACGTAAGAGAAATTTCGATTTGGTGATATATATATATATTGTTCTGGACTTTTATCTGTGTTTCCGAGTCAGGATCACTATGAATGGACTGTATGGCGACTGCAGTAATTGGACCTGTTTTCCGAAGTTTTTGCTGCTTGGCGCGTTTTGTAGCTATTCTGCCAACATTCATCGGTCGATCACACGCACATGAACGGTATGTGAAGTGAAACCGGTCTGAAAGGAAAAACAGCAATGATAATCTGTCACATGCACTATGTTGGAACCTGCATCTGCATCAGAACCGATATATTCTTGTTTTCCGTCAGGCTACTTTCTGCCTGTTTTATGTCTGCGGCATGAAACTCCTGTCCTTTTTTCTTTGATGAGTAATGATCGGATAATATTCAGTGTCACGTGGAAAGTGCCGGATGTCCGTGCGAAACGATTGAAGCTGTCGTATTGCAGTATGGAAAAGTGTTAATCACCGGGCATACTACCAATCATATTGTGAGGATGAGGCAGATTGAAGGTTGCTGTAATAGGCGGAAATAATTTCGGGAAAGTGCATCTCGAAATTCTGTCATCGATGAACGTGGATTTGCTCGTCTACGATAGAAATGAAAATGTTCTGTCGGAGGACAGCAAAAAATACAACGCTGTTCCGTACAGCAGCATGTCAAAGGCAATGGAAGATTCCGATGTTGTGGACATAGTGCTTCCACATTATCTTCACAAGGACACAGCAATGAGGGCGTTGGAGATGGGAAAGCATGTCCTTGTGGAGAAACCGATAGCATTGAACTCTTCGGAAGGAGCCGAAATGATCAGGAAGGCCAAAGCGGTCAACAGGAAATTCATGGTCCTTGAGAATTACTTTTTCGAACCACCGGTGAAGAAGGCATGTGATCTGATAAATGAAGGTAGGATAGGAAAGGTACGCGGAATCAGGTTTACAAAAATCAAGCGGGTCGATCCCACTCCATGGGGATGCAGTCAGGAACTGATGGGTGGCGGCTCATTTGTGGATGATGGCATACATCTCGCCGACGCCTTCCTCAATGTCGGAGGTGATTGTGTGGAAGTAAGTGCAATGCGCTTCAATCTGCGCCACTCTGAAATGGCAGGTGAAGACACGCTGTCTGCGACTGTGAAGTTCGCCAGCGGGGCATTCGGTTCCATAATCCATTCATGGGCGTTCGATGAAATTCCGTCAATGCCGAGGCTGGAAATTCTCGGCACCGAAGGGTGGATTACCGAGATGCCTGAATATCGAAAACAGCCAAGGAAATTCGGCAATCTTATGGTAAACGGAAAGGAGGAGGTGTTTGATCCGTATAATCCCTTCAGGATAGGCATATCTGGTTTCATTGATGCCGTGTCCCGGGATGAGAGTGTTCCAATGCCCCCCGAGATAGCTCTGAGGGATATCGTGTTTGTTGAAAGTGCGTATAAATCCTCTCCTGTGATTCACAGGATAAACTGAAAATGATTGCGCAAACAATGTCGAAATCCTGTTTTTTGACGATGGAAGAACGGTCAGAAGTTTCCTGTTCAAGCTGCAGTTATGACAGATGCACCGGCAGCATCCCGTTCTTTCATCATTCTGCCCAGACCTTCAAGCGCCCGAAAGTCATTGTCGACGCCCAGTCTCACATTGATTCCATCGCCACCATCCGTGAAGTGTCCATGAAACCGGTGGCGTTCGAGACTTTTCCTGAGTGTTGCTACATATGCCTTCCCGCCACTCAGCGCAAATCCGCCCACCAGGATGAAATTGTTGACTCCGGCGGCCAGATTGATGAGGCCGATAGCGCTCGCTAGCGGAGACACACTGAATTTCAACGTTTTCAAAGCAAGCGTATCTCCCTTTTTTATCCCATCCACTATGTCGGCAGTTGTGATACGTCCCAGCGAGGCAATTTCCGATACATCGACGAATTCCGGTTTTAGTTTTTCGGCTATTTTTTCCACACCCCTTCCGGAGGAAACTGCCCCAAGATGTCCTCTTTTCCCGCAGTCACATACAAACTCTCTGTAAGTATCGCCGCAGTACCAGTGTCCGATTTCTCCGCCAATCGCCGTCTCCCCCGTCAGTACCTGGCCGTCATGAAATATCTTGTTTCCAATACCAGAACTTACAGTAATTATGCAGAATGTCCTGTTTTTGTCTGTGAGGTAGCTCCAGCCCATTGCTGTAACATCATTCACAGTTACAATGTCGGTTATACCCTTATTTCCCAGTTCTTTCTTCAACATGGAAAGAAGCGGATACGGGACATCCATCTCGCCCCAGAGGGTTGGTGCGCCGTAAACGGTTCCATCCTTCATAGGTCCCGGAAAGCCCACCGCCAGTCTTGAAACTCTGAAACCTTTTTCTGTGTAAGAGTCCACGAGCTTTAACATCTCTCTGATAAACATATTCTGAAGGTCTGCAAGCGGAACGTGGTGAAGTCTGAATCCGGGAGCATTCCTCTTCGTTGGCAGTATCAGTTCATCACCATCCACCATTGCACTCCTCATATATGTGCCGCCAACATCTACCGCAAGTGTTGAAAATGTCATTTCAAGTGTCCTCCGGACTGAAACTTGCAGAGATTTGCCATCGCCTGTTTGAGTATATCTTTTTCCAGTTCTTCCGCTTCACGCAAGAACCCGGCTGTTCCGATACCGGTTGGTATAACAAGATTCAGTTTCCCTCCCCTCCGAAGAATAATCGAATCGAGTGACTGCCACATGCGCTCGGCCTCGAATGCTTTGACATCATGAAGATTGAACCCAAGAGCAGCAAGCATCGACAGAATCCTGTCATGTAACTGCGTGTCTATTCTGCCGATGAGGCAGGCTATTTCGGTTGAAATGGCTATATCAATTGCAACTGCCCGACCATGCTTGATACTGTGCCGTGTGTACATTTCAATAAATGGGCTGAAGGTATGCCCGAGGTCCACCAATCGTTCAAGCTCTTTCTCATAAGGATTTGCCTGAAGCTGCTCCAGCATTCTTCTTGCCGCAGTGAGGTTTATCCACTGTGTGAATGCGGTATCGGATCCGCTCATATAGCAGTTAACGATTCTTTTGCTGTTGGTCTCTAGCGCTGAAAACAATTCGGAATCGGAAATAATCGCCATCTTTACTATCTCTGCCAGTCCGTTTCTTATTTCTTCCGCATTGAGTGTGCGCAGAAATCTGAAGTCATTAAGAACGCAAATTGGAGGGTGAAATGAACCTATAAAATTTTTCCTGCCTTCAAAATCTACGCCTGTCTTCAGTCCTATGCCTGCATCCACCTGTCCTACCAGTGTCGTAGGTATTCTCACAAAATTCAATTTCCGCATGTATATCGAGGATGCGAGGCCCACTGTGTCCATCAGAACACCTCCTCCTATTGCGATGAAAAGTGATTTCCTGTCAAGGCCAAATCTTTTCCCCTCCTTGCATATCCTCATGACAGTTTCTATATTCTTTATGTTCTCGCTGATAGGAAGCGGCAGTATCCTGAAAGTTTCATTTCCTGACCAGTGGCGGAAATAGTCCGCTATTTTACTGCCATAAAGCTTGTTGACCGTCTCACTCACCACAACAAGGCATCTGTGTCTGTCGATTACATCGTGCAGGAGTAGACTGTCTGTGGAAAAAATATCTTCCTCCGTGAACAGCACATCGTAGGAGTAGTCGAATCCGTTTTTCACTGAAATCCTGTTTCCGCTTTCTGAAAGTGTTATGACTTCCGTAGCCGCAGAATTAGAATCAACTTTCAGTCCGGTCACATGCTACTTCAAGGATTAGAATGACTATATTATCGTTGGTGTTATTGGATAAACCATGAGAACCATATCTGGTGTTCAGTATGATGTCCCCCTTCTTAACCGCTATTTCCGAATTCTCATCTCTCATGATACCACTCCCCTCGATGATGAAATAGACTTCTTCGTCGTTGCCGTGCCTGTGGTATCCCACTGTGGTTCCAGGCGGGACCACCACATAATCGATGAATGCAATTTGAGATTCGAAATCGTCCGATGTGAACGCTCTGACTTTTTCAAGAAGACCAATCCCTCCATGGCTTATTTCGGTTTCATGTTCAATTTCAAACACATTTCTGACTTTCAGCGTCACATTGTCACCTTTATTTTATTTGCTGGAAATTAATGCGCTTCAGCGTAGCTGCGAGAAGTAATGGGTGACACTGTTTCAATCTTTTCATTATGTTGTGAGTGGGACATGAGTCCCCTATCCGGAAGTCATGTTGAACAGATTATGCCATGTGCCCTTGCACATGGCAGCCGTCCTGATCCTTTCCTCTCTTCTCTGCTGTATTCGCCATCCCGTTGTCCTTTTGTCCGCGGAGAACTGAGACTCCGAGTTCTCCCTCCTGTAGTATTCGGAAAGGAACTCCATCGGCGAGTCGATGAGTCTGCCGATGAGTTCCTTCCATGCAGGCGGTTCCCTGATTGTTGTGCTGCTTCTGGGTATTACGAACACTTTTGTTCCTTCAGAGAAGTCGTCCAGTGTGTACTGTGTGCAGTAATACTGGTCGAGGCGGATGCTCCCGGCATCCCTCACTGTGATGCCGAGCATCCTGAGCGCTTCGCGGTATGCATCCTTCTCAGGCTTAATGCTCACGCCGTAGGCAACATAGAGTTTTGTGCCCAGGTCGAGTATTGCGAACGCATATACGAAGAGCCTGTGGTCTGGATTTGTCTTTATGCAGTTGCCGTTCACTCGCATGGAACGGTAGTGACGCGTTATCGACAGGGAGCAGCCGGTGCCGTCGCCGGTCAGGTTGCCTCCTGTACCGGAGGCAAGGAGAATGAACATGTTGTGTATTATGAGCCTGACCGGCAGGCTGGAGTATGCCCTTTCCACTGTTTTGTAGCATATGTCTATGTCTGTCAGCGGACCGAACAGCGACAGCAGTCCGGACATCTTCCTGTTGCTCAGTGAGAATATCTCCTTCAGCAGCAGTATGGCAACCTTCTGTTCAGGCGTCACCTTCGGCGGCCTGCCCATGCGGTCGTCCGTAGAGAATATGATTGATGACGCACTCTTCACGACAGAGTACACTTCAGCTGCTGCATGCCTGATTCTCTGTTCATATGACCGCTCATATGCACTCCGGTCTCTTCCGGTGTGCCTGGAGTACTGTTCCCTGTACTTCTTCACAAGGAAATCGAACTCATTGTGAAAACGTTCGAACTGCTCGTTCGTCAGCACAGAGGGTAATGGTCGCAAATCTATGTATGGACAGCCATCAATGCTCATATGCATGCAACACTGTAATATTGTTAAATGCCCATCAGTCATCCTCTGGGGAACACACTATGTCCCGCGAAATAAAGGTCGATGAAGGCACAATACTACCGAAGGATGAGGTTGAAGTGTTCGATGAGAGGCGCGTAACAAATTTCGGCAATTCCGCGGAGCTGGATGCGCCCAAGAAATACACAGGAAAGAGAGCCTATGTCATCGTTCTCAAGAAGTAGCCAGTAGACGACTTATATCCCACGCTGCATTAGTTGTTTCCGTTTTCAACAATATGTTGAGGGCAATCTCCGATCGTTTGAACATTATTTCATTGCCCTTCCAATGTCAAGTAAATCTAATGCGACGAAAGTATTCTTTCCATCGCTCATCATGAACGCGAGTGGAGCGAAACAGAAGACGCTGGAATGGAAGGCATGAAGTGACTGGTAAAGCACTATTGGCGTGTTTCAAAACTTGTGTTCAGGATTCCAAATTATCGGTTGCCACCACAAAGAAGTGAATTCCTTATTCCAAACCCTCATTAAATGAGTTTGTAGCAGTAACGGAAAATGCAGAAGTATGTTTTGAATCACCACACTAGTCCGTCCAATGCATGTGGCGCCATTTCTGTTGCATGATATGCGATTGCAAATTCTTCATTCCGGTGCTCAACGGCGGCGGCCCAACTCCATTTTACTCTTGAATGCCTCCGGCACAGCGATAATTATTCTATTTTCGTATCCGACCGCAATACTTGGCACCATATCCGGACTCGACCTCCCTAAAAGTTTGAAGAGATGCCTTCCGCCTTCCCTGGTTATGGCGGGTTATTTCATCGTCTTCAATCTACCTGTGTCTGTGTATTCCCCCTGTGCGGATGATGGCGTCCGTGATATGTACAATGATACGTTTTGTTATAACAAAAACAATATGTACTGGCACTATGCTGAATTCAGGGATTGACACGCATGCCTCAAACGCAATTACAGATGAAGAACTGCGGGAACTTGCAAATAAGCTCAGCGAATATATGAAGGGCAGGGAACCTGAAGATCTGCGGAGAATCCGACTTCAGAACGGCATCTATTCCGAGCGTTTGTCTACCGGTTATTTCATGATAAGAATAAGACTGCCTGCAGGCAGGATCACGCCCGAACAGCTGGAGGCCGTCGCAGATATCGCAGAGACATTCCGGTTGAAGACCATACACTTCACTACAAGGCAGGACATTCAGCTGCACTGGGCGAAAACCGAGAATGTCGTCGATATTCTGAAGGAGATGAGAAAAGCCGGTCTGACTTCCCGGGAAGCATGTTACAATTCTGTCAGGAATGTCGTGTGCTCGCACCTTGCCGGCATTTGTGTGAAGGAACCATTTGACATTTCACCGTATGCAAGGGCGCTTTCAGATTTCTTTCTAAGGAATCCGCTCAACCAGAATCTGCCAAGGAAATTCAAGATCAATCTAGCATGCTGCCCTGACCACTGGTCCGGTGTGTCCATTGCTGATATAGGTATTGTGGCTGCCCTAAACAGTGTGGGCGGAATGAATTCCATGGGCTTTAGGATATTTGTTGGCGGAGGACTGGGTTCCAAGCCATATGTTGCTGAGCCGCTAGAAGAATTCACTCCAATTGATCGTCTCCTTTCCACATGTGCGGCCATCATAAAGGTATTCGACCGAAAAGGCGATCGAGTCCATATGTACAGAAACAGACTGCGTTATCTGCTTAGGGACCTGGGATTTGCTGAATTCAGACGGCTCGTCTTTGAAGAAAGGAGTACTTTGAAGGGATTCTCATTCAGTATTGACGGGAACACGGGTAGTTTTGCTGTGGGCGATGAACTTAAGCCCAAACAGGGACAGGATTATGAAAGGTGGTTTTCAGGAAATGTAGTTACACAGAAGCAGAGAAATTTTTATATGGTCTATGTATTGGTAAACGCAGGAGACTTTGCTCCTCAGCAACTACGTATATTGAGCACGATAACGGCCAGATTCTCCAAAGAAAACGTTGGAATTCTTACGCCAAACCAGACACTGGCATTGAGATTTGTTTCCGGTAGCGATGTTGCGCCGCTCTTTGATCAGCTGCATGAATCGCATCTGGACAAGGGAGGTGCATGCACCGTGACAGCGGCAGTCGGCTGCACCGGAACGACTTCGTGCAATCTCGCGCTCACCAACTCCAGGATGCTAACCAGAGAATTGCAGAAAAGACTGTTTGAAGAAAGATTCGATATGAACCGCAAATTGAGGAATGTGACCATCAAGGTAAGTGGATGTCCGAATTCTTGCGGGCAACATCCGATAGCATCAATTGGACTTGTGGGATGCGCTGTTAAACTCAGGGAGGGATGGGTCCCATCCTATGCAATGCTGGTCGGTGGAAGTGGCGATGAGAAAACTGAATTTGGAACTCCTCTTCTCAGAGTACCCGCCAGACTGGTTCCCGATGCAGTCGTCGCGCTTCTCAATATATATGTCGGCGAATCTGGAACTGAAGAGTCATTCAACAACTGGATTTCCAGGTTGAGGAAGAAAGATATGGAAGGTTTCGAATCTCTCAGGCTAAGACTGGATGAATTCGTCAACCAGCGATTCGGCACCATGCCGGTACAACTAGACTGGGACTCTCTGATAAGATACAGGCCTGTGACTGCAAAGGGGGAATGCGCGCCATAAACTGACAAACGAATTTGTTGAGAATGGCATGTGAAAACGCAATACAAAACCATATCATTCCGTCAGATGGAGTTAAGACAAACCGGTAAATGAGAATAAATTCATAGAAAATAGGTTACTTAACACCGCGGCCTAACCGGTGTGAGCAACACAGTTAATTTTTCTGCCACAAGTAAATCACATTCCGTGTATGTCGCGGTAGTAGCATGGAGAAGGATTCACGCAATTTCTGCCGGGCAGTATCCCAGTAGCCATTTCAATGATATATCCGAGTATTCTTTAACGACATGTTTCCGGACTCAATCTGCAGCTGTTAGAGTGCTCGTAACTGTGCCGGAACAAGTGCATCACTAACAGCTGCACCTATTCTCCTCTTAGCCAGATTTTCCCAGATGCATACTTATGCACGCTCTTTCTCGGGTGACACTATACAACGGTATCCGTATCACGCCTAAATCCCCGTCCTGCATGTTACTCCATATGTGCCAGTAGCAATATCCGGATGCACGCGCCTTAAGGGAGGTCATCGCAGCAATGGCGTGAGAATGAAGATAGTGGAGGCATGTTTCGAACGCGGCAAGCGCTGAAGGCATTGAGATGTTCTGTTCGTTCGCCGGCCTGAACTGTAAGTTGGACACGATCCTCCTGGCCGACGACGTGATGTCCGTGGATGAATCTAAAAGTGCTGTAGAGGCTTACACACACGGGCATTCCGGTGCTGGCTGAGTCAATAATCAATGGCCGCAGAACGGACAGTGA
Organism: Candidatus Sysuiplasma jiujiangense; assembly: GCA_019721075.1. Lineage (NCBI taxonomy): Archaea > Methanobacteriati > Thermoplasmatota > Thermoplasmata > Candidatus Sysuiplasmatales > Candidatus Sysuiplasmataceae > Candidatus Sysuiplasma > Candidatus Sysuiplasma jiujiangense. Next base: position 41,777 of record JAHEAD010000012.1, on the reverse strand, counting down.
GGACTTTTATAGGGCAGTCCGACCATCATCAGGAGGCATGAATATTCTATGTGTAGTGCGGGGCTAAAGTGCTTGTGCAAGGCCCAAAAAATTATTACTCATACAGCAATTGGCCAGATTGGAAACCATCCCTAGGTGTGAAGGTGTATACTGAAGGTGCCGACAAGAAGGACGGGCAGAACCTGAATCCTACGATTGTGAGCATTGCTGTCAGCGTGGTTGCATTCGCTTTTTCTGTGATATTCCTGGTCATGAACTCCATGTTTCTGATCATTCTGAGGATGACATATTCCGAGCTGGGAGCGTGGAACGGGTATCCGTTGCTGTATACATTCCTTGTCATTGAAACGATTGTAGCACTAGTGCTTGCAATAGCTTCGGGTTATTTTCTGAAAAAGGCGCTTTCGAACGTCAGATATATCAGGGCAGCCGGCGCGAATCAGTCTATGTGTGAAGCCGGATCTGGGTCCGCATCAACAGGCACATCCAGTGATACTGATGCGGAGTACAGAAACATAACAGATTTTCTTGACGCAAATGAGAGGGATGTTTATGAGATGATACTCTCTGCAGGCGGTTCCATATTGCAGAGAAATATTGTGAACCAGGACAGATACTCGAGGTCGAAGGTTACCAGGATACTCGACAGGCTTCAGCGCATGGGACTGGTTGACAGGGTCAGACACGGATCGACAAATTTGATTGTCGTCAGAAAACAGTCGAAATGATGTCTGCAGCAATTGATTTGAAACTCATTTCAATCAATTTCAGGTCGGATTGATATCCAATTTCAGCCAATAGGGTCTCTGGTGATTAAATGGAAGAGAAGAACGAATTCGAACGTGTTTTCTGGCTTGTGATAGTGTTGATAGCGGTGGTGATCGTTGCTGGAGCAGCCGCCAGTTATTTCCTGGCAGGATATGGCAGAACCACATACGGCTATCCGTATGGTTACAGCATGATGACGACCTATGCATATCCTCTCATGGCCGTCTTCATGGTGATTCCACTGCTCCTGCTGTTCCTTTTCATATACTGGATAATCAGGATTGCAAACGGGCCTCATGAGGTTCATCACTATTACTCCGGCGGGCCGCAGGCTGGGGGAGGTCAAGACAGAGCCAGAGAGATACTGGATGAAAAGTATGCGAAGGGGGACATAACGAGGGAGCAGTATCTGCAGATGAGGGAAGATCTTTCGAAGAGGTGAAAGCATGACGCGTGAGACGACAGGAATTGCATACGAAACGCAAATCGGGTGTGCAAATATCAGATCTGCATAACAGGACAGTGATGTACGAAGCATCCTCCAGGTTGCATGGGAAGTATCGCCCTGACAGCACAAGCGCCTATGCAGGTTGTGCCAAGTCGCATCTCGCCATCTTGCCTCTGCCTATAGTACATACCAGGCTGTCTGCCAAACGATCATCATGCCATGATTTCCATCGTCTCTAATGAATAGCATCAGCTAGTGATTCCTGCACGGCTTGCAACGTGTTATCTCAGAAGTCGCCGGATTTATCGCCATCTGAACGCATTTTCGGGGCAGGCAGTATCATCTTTCACCCTGTCGACATGCATATTGTAATTATTGTATTGACGGTCAGTTATTATGCAAAGTCCATGATCAATACTTTAACATTATCGGTGATCAGCATGCAAGTGCCTGAATATAGTCAATGTTGCTGCGGGAGTGTAGCAGCATGAACAAATCTAAACGGGCTGAGGTTGTGATAGTTGCCCTCGTCCTGATCAGCGGTTTATCAATTGCAGCCATGCCATACCTCCTGACAAAATATTATAATGCGTCCCCTGAACAGAACGTTGCCGGTGTCCCTTTCCACCTGACACTTCTCGTGACCCCAAAGAACTGGTATAATTCAAGTGTGGGTTATCAGGATGCCTATTTCGTTCTTCATCGCGGAAATCTGTATTCATCGGCCAATCTTGCGTTTCCCGCAAATCGCCTCATTGTTCTCACGATAATAAATCTGGACAATGCGACGAGTCCTCTCAATCCAAATGGAAACTATGCCGTTGTCTCCGGCACACTGGGAGATAAAATTTCAACATTCAACATCCAGAATGTCAATTCCAGTTTGGTTCAGAATGGCATTCAGATCTCCGGCGGCATACAGTCATCCTCTGTTCCAGCCAACGACATTTCTCACACATTCACCGTGATAGCAGGAAGAACCCTCGGAAATCCCGTGATACTTAACATACCGGTGGGACCTCTATCAATCGTTCAGGCGTCCTTCATCTTCTATCATTCTGCAGTGTATGTGTGGCAGTGCGAGGCGGCATGTGGTTCAGGGCCAACGGGATGGGGAGGCTCTACAGCTACTCCAGGGTGGATGATGGGTACGGTTGTTGTGAGCTGAAACTGCTTCGGGTCCATTTACACAGTTTTGATCTATGAAGCGTTAGAATATGCCGGACTCTGCCTATGAGGTGTACATGACTTCTCCTTCGCCGAGGGTGACTTCCGTATATTGTCTGGGGGTGCTTCAGGTAGAATGTATATGCTCTTCAGGACTTCGGGCCCGTCACATCTGCCAGTCTTGTTTCCGCTTTCCGCCTCCGAACACATGATGCGTCGTTACACCTATAATGTGCAAAGCGATTTGTCTGCAGTGGCGATTCGCGCTCTCATTTCGAATCCCATCTTATTGGCTATTTTTCGCTTATGCCTCGAACATGCCTGGAAGACTGTCCAGGTAAAGTGAACATATGCGCATCTTCTGTCCCCTTGTCAAATCTGGTGTGTCCGTGTGGCGGCGTTGCCGCTATGCAGATTAACGGGACACGGACCCTTATCATTCGGCAGGTGACACGAAATATGATGGAAAGATAGGACAGCGTTACTGTTGTAAAGGGATGTTCAATCCTGAACAGGAAAACAAACAATAACAATATGCAAACCGGAGGAAAGGCGGACCCGGGTTACCTTCGTTCTTTCACTTCCCGATCTCAAGATAGGGAAATTTCGGATTTGGTGCCTCGATGAACCTGTTCATCATTACCTGCACAAGCAGCTCATATTCCTTGGCTATGTTCCTGATGCTGCTGAAGAGCAGGGAATAGCGGCACGTCTCGTCCTTTCCCACAGATGCCGCAGCGCTCCCCCTCTTCATTTCACTGCCACGTATCGTCTTCATGCCTGACCAGCACTCCCTTTCAAGCAGCAGTACGCTGTCAAGCGCCTGTGATGCAGCATTCAGGTCGTGTTCAAAGAGGCAGGAGGAGGCGCTGGTTGACAGCTCATGAAACATGGCCGAGAGTTTTCCAACTTTTCCATGCATGATGTGCTCATACTCTTTCTGAGGCGGAACCTCGGCGAACTCAAGAACAAGCTCTTCGCAGAGATCGCCGACGAATTCGAGGCTGGCGGAAATTGCCCTGTCCCCGAGCAGATGGCGCATGTCCGTTATTCCTATCTGCCTGGCAAGATCCCTGTCACGTGCGCTCAGCAGCAGAAGGCGCAGGATCAGCCTGTAAAGCCTGTCAACATCCGACTCCATCCTCAGTATTTCGGTATGCGTCTTCGTCTCCGGGCTAAACATGCTGTCGAGCGTCCTCTCCACCATGAGGGAGGACAGCGAATAGAGTCTCCTGATCATAGACATCATCGGGTAGTTCGGGGGCTGTATCATGATCTCCAGGAGAATGTGTCTGTCGCTCTGTTCAACGACTGTGACACCCGTGAGCATTTCCACAGCGAGCCTCACGTTCTCGTTCTGTTCTCCCGTGAGTTCCTCGCTCGAAACAACCCTTATCGTGCTGTAGCCGACAACGTAGCAGCCTATGATGGTTCTCAGTATCAGCTTCGCATCCGGGCAGCTGTCGGCATGTATGGTGCAGTCCGCGGGGAATGCCGGCACCCCGGCTTCGGACGGGCTTATCACTATGTTGCCGTCATCGGACATCGTCAAGTTCAGCAGGCTTCCTGCCCTGAACCCCCTCGCCTTCGCCCACTCCTTGGGTATCGATATGCCGAGACTCGCTGTTCCGAGGCGCTGAAGGCGTCTCAACTCCCTTTCCAAATCGAACCCCTCTGCTGCATTGTACCATTCTCCGTGATGCGAGATGGCATTACCGCATACATGTCGTTTCCCGTGCCGTCCGGCATCGCTGCCGGCTGGCGACGGATGGAGTAAAGCGGTGCGGTGGCCGCCGCCTGTCCAGGCACAGATAATGCCTTCGGCGTTCCTCCTCATCTGACCACCGCACATTGCGAATATGGTTTCAGTTCCGGCAGCTGCTCACTTTGCCATCTCTGCAACCCTGCGCCAGAACGGGAACTTCTTCTCAATCCTGGCATCCAGTGTGTATGGATCTGTTCCGTGCGCCGCATTGAGTGCCAGGAATATCAGGAACACTATGGCCGTTATCACCTGCCCGGCATCGGTGTAGCCGGCGGATATGGGTCCGCCGAACGCCTTGAGCGTCGCCCATTCCATCAGTGCGTATATCATGCCGCCGATATAACCGGCCTTCCTGGCGAAGCCCATGAGCAGCGAGAATGCCAGCAGCAGCTCGACAGCACCTATCAGGTAGTAGTAGAATGCAGGTGCGGCCGTGACCTGTGAAATCCAGAATGAGTACCATCCGCTGATGTATGCCGGCTGTCCCGATGCAGCGCCCTTTATTGCAGAAACAATCGTCGACGGTGTGTTGTATGCGAACACAAGATACGTCTCGCCCGCGAATACGAGACCGAAGAGTATCGCTGCGAATCTGCTGAGTTTCATTGAGTTCCTGCCGAACCAGTTTGGTGACGCACCTCCGTTTGACCTTATCTCCGCAATCCTGCGCCAGGACGCGTACTTCCGGCTGATATGGGCGTCAAGCGTGTATATGTCAGGACCAAATGTCGCATTGAGCGCTATGAGGACAAGGAAGGCTATCGCGTAGACATGCGCTGCCCCGAGCACGAGCGAACCCGCACCGTACGGTCCGCCGAACCCTTCAGGAACAGTCCAAATAATCAGCGACAGGGCTATGCCGCCGAAATATGCGAGTTTTCTGGCAAATCCGAGGATCAGCGCGAATGCGAGAAGCAGTTCCATCACGCCGACAGACCAGGTGAAGAGCATCGGATCCCATGCCACCAGATGGTACCAGAATGAAAACCATCCGCTGAGATACGCGGGCTGGCCTACACCCGCACTCTGTATGGCAGCAGGCATGTAGACGTAGAGGTTCATTGCAAACTTGAAATATCCGTCCCACGCCCACAGTATACCGAACGCTATTGCGGAAATCCTCGCAAGTATCAGCCCGCTCCTTTTGAGCGTCATGTGTTCATAACCCATTTCTGTCTTCTGTTTTGATTCAGTCTCCTGCACGGTAGTCATCTTCTCACCTTTCGTTGGACTTCTTCTGTCATGCTGTTCCGATTCAACGAAAATCGGCGAGGCGATTTCTATCCTTCTTCATTACAGTACGTATAATACGAATAAAAGGAGACGAACTGGATTTTCCCTGTGCACCAGTCGATTTCACACCGATTACCTTTCGGTAATGAATCATAGATCGAATGTATTTGGACTGTTTCATCTTGGCGGAGAGATCGTCGTGCAGTGTTTATCAATGTTTGAGCATGCCTTATCGGCGTTCCCTCATGTCGTATCGACTTTCAATCAACAATCACAATCCCCTGGGTTCATGAGAGTTCACTCTATCTCTCTGTCAGGAATACCTTAGTAATACGTCATCCATTCCCACCATATACAAGGAGTGTCATTTGTATGTCCGGAGAACATTTATTCACAGCGTCTTTGAAGGACGGTTCGCTGATTGAAGTCAAACATGTTACACCTTCCGACAGGCAGAGACTTTCGGCTTTTGTTTCCACCCTCTCCGCAGAATCATTCAAGCAGCGGTTCTTCGATAAATTCAGTTCTGCAGATGAGTTGATCGTCAGCCTCATACCGGCGGAGAAAGGCGAGATCGCCTTCATAGCCATCAGGGAAGAGGTTGTAGCTGGCCACGTGCTGCTTATTCCAGAAATCACCGATGGTTCCAGACAAGGGAGAATTTATGTTGTCGTCTCTGATAAATATGCGGGAAGAGGGATAGGCACAATTCTTGTACAGGCAGCTATCTCCTATGCCAATGAACAAGGATTCAGTGAGGTAACGGCATCAGTGCTTCCGGACAATACCACTCTACTCAAATTGATTGAAAAGCTTGGCTATCCATATAAGCTGAGCATAAATGCGGGTGTCATTGATATTCGATTTTCGCCCTCAAACACGGAAGAGAGCAGGCGCATTTTCGAAACTATGGAGATGGTTTCTGCACGCAATGCATTGAAAGCTCTCTTTGAGGCAAAACGCATTGCTGTTGTCGGCGCTTCAACAAAGAAGGGAACAATCGGATGGCAACTGCTCCGAAACATAGTTGAGGGAGGTTTCACAGGGGTGGTTTATCCTGTAAACAATGAATATGAATCCGTACAGGCGATGCATTCTTACAGGACAGTTTCAGACTGCCCTGTCGATCTTGACGTAGCCATAATCGCAGTTCCGGCAAAATACGTGAGGGATGTCGCACTCCAGAGCTTTTCCAAAGGTGTCAAAACAATAGTGGTGATTTCGTCGGGTTTTGCTGAAATGGGCACTGAAAATGGCAAAAAAATGCAGGAGGAACTTTACAGGCTATGTCTTGATCATGGTGTCCGACTCATAGGACCCAATTGTATGGGTTACCTGAATTCAGATCCCGCAGTGAGCCTGAACGCACAGTTCGCACCGATTCATGTTTCACCGGGCAACATCGGTTTCTTTTCGCAGTCGGGAGCACTCGGCATCGCAGTAATGGCAGAAATGAACAGTCTTGGTCTTGGTCTTTCTCAATTCATCTCGACCGGAAACAAGGCTGACATCTCAGGGAACGATCTTCTTGAATTCTGGGCACATGACGACAGAACGGCCGTAATTTTGATGTATCTGGAATCATTTGGCAATCCGAGGAAATTCGCTTCTATTGCCAGAAAGGTCTCGCTCTCAAAACCCATCGTTGCTGTAAAGAGCGGTAGAAGCAGGGCTGGTTCCAGAGCTGCCCTCAGTCATACGGGTTCGATTGTCTCCGGTTCTGATATCACCGTGGATACCCTGTTCAGGCAGACGGGTGTCCTGCGTGCCGAGACGCTGGGAGAAGTGTTCGACATTGCATCGATACTCTCGACACAGCCTCTTCCGAAAAGCAAGGGAGTCGCTATTGTCACAAATGCAGGAGGTGCAGGGATCCTGGCGGCGGATGCATGCGAACTGTCGGGTCTCGAAGTTGTCAGTTTTTCTACAGATACGACAGAAAAACTCCGTTCCTCCCTTTCTCCCCTTGCCTCGATACGCAATCCCGTGGATATGAGTGCCGGTGCTCTTCCAGAGGATTATTTCAAGGCAATCTCCATAGTCTGTCAGGAAGAAAAGGTCGGGAGTGTAATAGTGATATTCGTACCTCCGATCATGGTAAGGGCGGAGGACGTTTCCCGCCACATTCTGGAGGCTGCCGCCGCCCATCCTGAAACGACTATTATCAGCGTTTTCATAGCATCGAAAGGGGTGGCTGATATTCTTTCATCAGACAGGAGGCGTATACCGTCGTTCCATTTTCCCGAAGAGGCTGTCAATGCGCTTGCCAAAGTCAATGAATATGCAATATGGAAGAAATCACCTAAAGGCAATTACCCGCCTGTCCCCGGCGGCAAGATAGATCAGGTGGCATCTGTCATCTCCTCTGCTCTTGCGGCAGGCAGAGAGTGGTTGAATCTAGACGAAATTAGAAGGCTGCTATCTTCGTATAACATCGAAATCTCCGAGTATGCTGAGTGCAAGACTCCATTAGAAGCAGCTCAGGCGGCAAATAAATTCGGAGGCAGAGTCGCTCTTAAAATAATCTCCCCGGAGGTTATACACAAAAGCGATGTCGGCGGTGTCAGGGTCAATCTCGAAGCGTCTGTAGTCGCTCAGGAAGCGGAGATTATGAAGAGTGAAATAGAATCGAAGGGTAAAAAGACAGCGGGTTTCCTTATACAGCCGATGGCAGCGGAGGGCACGGAAATGTTTGTCGGTGTAACAAACGACGGAACTTTCGGTCCCGTAGTTGCATGCGGTTACGGCGGCACTTCGGTAGAACTTTTTAAGGACATATCTATCAGGCTGCCTCCGATCTCCGACTCCGACGCCTTCTCCATGATAAGCTCTCTCAAATCTTATCCTCTGTTGACCGGATTCAGGGGAAACACAAAGAAGGATGTCAGTGCATTCAACGATCTCATTGTCCGTATCGGTTCTCTGGTCAGAGATGTGCCTGAGATATTTGAGATGGATATGAACCCTGTGATTGTCCATGACGAGGGCAAGGGATTAAGCATCGTGGATACACGTATTAGAATCCAGAAAGTGGAAAGGTATGGAATTTTCGGCATGAAGAGGAATCCAGCATTGTCGGACGGGGATGGCGAGCAATTTTCATGAAAGCGGATACGCCAGTTTCCCGGGATGGGGTGAAGCACAGGATGGTTTCATGGTCAAATGCCTTCCGAGGTTTTTACGACAAAGGCAGTTCAAAGACTTCGAACGACTTTGTTACAAGAATGCTCTATTCAATGAGAAGCACAATTCTGGTAATATCATTTCAGGCGGCCGTAATCAGCGGATTGCTGGCTTATATTTTCAAATCATTCAGCTTACTGAATTTCTTGCTCATACTGCTGTCATTTGTTCTGCTTCACACGGAGAGCAATCTTCTGAACGATTACTTCGGATTCAGGTACGGCCATGATTCACCAGATTCTCCTCGAAGGAGGTACACACTCCATCCAATCGCTGACGGAATCGTGAGCATGGGGGAGATGGTGGTAACATTGTTCGTTATTTCAGCGGTTCTGCTTTCCATTGCTGCTTATTTTCTGCTCCTGAGAGGCACAGGCGCGTTTATACTGATACTGGCTGGTGTGATTTTTCTGGCGCTGTATGACGTTTCTTCAGTATCTCTCAAGATGATGGGCCTCGGAGAAATCTCCTCTTTCGTTGTCTGGGGACCATTGATGATTGCAGGCGGATTCTACGCAATTACCGGTACAATCAATCTTTCGGTTGTTCTGGCAAGCGTCCCGTTCGGGCTTGGTGTTATGTCTGTTTTGATTGGCAAGCATATCGACCAGATGCCCTTTGACAGCAAGAAAGGCATAGGCACTCTGCCGGTAAGACTGGGCGAATACTGGTCACGGGCAATGCTCCTCTTCTCTATGGTGGCGATGTACGCAACAGTCGCCATTTCCGCGATATTCCTTCTGCTGCCTTTCACGCTTCTTCTGGTTTTTATAAACATCAGCAGTCTCCTGAAATCATTTAGTGTGATAAGGAAGAGCAGGCCGTCTGAACCGCCGCCCGGTTATGTCGGATGGCCGTTATGGTATCACCGCCAGGCGCTTCTGCACGAAAAGCTCTTCGGCTGGTTATACATTGCGGGCCTGCTTCTATATCCGCTTCTCTCCAATCTGGGTATCCCTGTTCATTTTTTCTAGAAACACCCAATTAATCTGTGTGCGGAAGAACTGAAGCAAAAAGCATCTGGCACATTGTCCCTGTGATTTCCCGTGCTCATACGGGCGATTATATAAACATTCATTGCTTAATATATCACAGCGTTCTTTTAAATATCAGTCGAACTGTGAAAGCAAATGGTGACACAATATGAAAGGCTTGAAAGATCGGGTAATGGTTGTAACAGGCGCTTCGATGGGCATAGGAAAAGCAGCTGCGGTCAGACTGGCACAGGAGGGTTCGAAGGTCGCAATGTGTGATATCAGTGATGTGCAGGGCAATAAGGCCGTCGACGAACTAATATCTAAGGGTCTTTCAGCCAAATACTATCATCTGGATGTGAGCAGGGAGTCGGAGGTATCTTCCGTCTTCGACAAAGTCGCCAGGGAGCTTGGTCCCGTATTCGGCCTGGTCAACAATGCCGGAATTTCAGGCGTAAGCAAGCCAACTCATGAAATAGATGAAAAAGACTGGGATCGTGTTTTTGCTGTGAACGTGAAGGGTGTATTTTTCTGCACCAAACATGCCATACCTCAGATGATTTCGCAAAGGGCAGGTTCTATCGTCAACCTCTCGTCAATATACGGTCTCGTGGGAGCCGAGGATGCACCACCATACCACGCTTCGAAGGGTGCAGTCCGTTTGATGACGAAGACTGACGCACTTTTCTATGCAAAATACAACATACGGGTTAACTCGGTACATCCTGGATTTATCGACACACCTATGGTTCAGAACTTCGCTGACAGCATGGGAAACAGGAATCTTGTTTATGAGCAGCTGAAGAGCCTGCATCCAATCGGCAGGCTAGGGAAAAGCGACGAAATTGCAGATGGTATTGCATTCCTTCTTTCGGATGAATCTGCGTTCATGACTGGTTCGGAACTTGTAATAGACGGAGGATATACGGCAAGATAAACAACAGGAGGCGCTCCCGCACAAACCGCAATTTAAATACACGGATTTGCGGAAGCGCTATTTACTCCCGGATTATGCGTCAGCCGTTTGGCGTCCATCAATGCCCCGCCGCTTCCATCGGGTGTGTCATACGGTGACGGGACGATTATCCCTTAAGCCCGGCAATCTTTTCAACGTAAAGCTTTTTGCAACTGCTGCAGCACAAATACGTTGTCTTCCCGCCGGATCTGATTGTAACAGGCGAAGGACCGATCTCCCCTTTGCAGTAATAGCAGCGTATGTTTATTTTTGCCCCCCTTTCAAGTTCGGGTTTCATCGTATTTGTCTCATATGAAACTGTCGGTGTTATGCTTATTCTTTCCACTCCCCTGATCGACGACATCTTGGAATAGAGTGCAACCACATCTTTCTCTCTTCCTGAAAATATGCCGACGACCCTTGAATCCTGTGTTATGACACAATGAGAGAACTCGCTGGCGTATTTTTCCAGGTCTTTCATTACGCCGGGTCTGTGTGCAATCTCCACAAGGTAATCGTGGAATCCGAACATCTCTGAATCTATCACCGCGGTGAAGCCCTTGATTGCGCCTGTTTCCATCAATCTCTGCAATTTCAGGCTCAATGTGGGAACGGAAGAACCAGTTCTTCTGGAAATTGCCCTCAATGACTGTCTCGCATTTCCCTGCAACGACCTTATAAGTGTGGCATCCACTTCGTCAAGAACAAGCTTGTCTTTTTTCATTATATTATCTGAGTATTACGGAGTGGTAGATATAATTTTTGCGTAAATCGCAGATTTTTCTAGCAATAATCCGCAGATTGAGGTAATATCTTAACAATCTTAAATGAAATATCTAATATATTGGAAGGTATCTCAATAAAGCGGTGATGAAAATGGTAAAGGACGTAGTCTGCAACATGGGCGTCGATGAAAAGAACGCGAAGTTCAGTTCCGAATACAAGGGCAGGAAGTATTACTTCTGTTCTGACAGCTGCAAAAGATCCTTCGATGCCAATCCTGTCAAATTCGTCAGAGACTGAGCTCAGTTTAGTTGCGGTATATCTGAATGGCAAAAGATCCAGTTTGTGGCATGTATGTTGACGAGAATACTGCTAAACTGAAGAGTATTGTCGGTGATCGTTCTTATTACTTCTGCAGCACGGACTGCAAAGAGCAATTCGATGCGCCCGCTAAAAGTTGGAAAAAGAATAGAATCCTTACAGGTTTAAGCTGGGGACTAGGCATTCCCATTTTCGTGATGAGCTATTTTGTCCATTTTTCGGGCGTATTCATTGCAATAGCGGTCATGGCGGGTATCGTCCAGTTCGTCCCGGGGCTGAAGTTCTACAGAGGATTCTCTGATGCAATTAAGAGCAGATCATCCAACATGGATACTCTCATTGCTTTAGGGACCACAGTTGCATTTTTTTACAGCCTGTATCTGGTCCTGATGAATCCTTTTGCATCATCACTGGTTGTATACTTCGACACGTCAGCCCTCATAATCGCGCTGATCAGGACAGGGAGTCTGATGGAGGAAATGATGAAGGACAAAGCTTCTGAGGCCACTAGGAGACTTCTTGATCTTCAGCCAAGAATTGCGAGAGTAATACGCGGCGGACAGGAAATTCCGACGCCCGTCGAAGAGGTACAGAGCGGCGATAACATAATAGTCAGGCCGGGCGAAAGCATTCCTGTCGACGGGATTGTGGTTGAAGGGTCAAGTGAAGTTGATCAGTCAATGGTAACGGGAGAAAGCATACCAGTGGTTATAAGGCCGGGCATCGCCGTCGTTGGAGGAACTATCAACACTGTTGGTACTTTTGTGGAAAAAGCGACAACTGTCGGTTCCGACAGCGCATTGGCAAAAATAGTCGAACTTGTAACCGAAGCCAGGGAAGGAAAAGCGTCGATTCAGCGGATAGCGGACAGGGTTTCATCATATTTTGTTCCCATTGTAGCCGTTGCGGCTGTAATATCCTCGTTATCATGGTATTTCATTGGAAACGCTGGTGTAACAGTGGCTGTTCTCGCGTTTGTTTCTGTCATAATCATAGCGTGTCCCTGCTCTCTTGGAATTGCCACTCCTGCTGCCCTGATGGTGGGAGCCGGTAAGGGCGCCGAGAACGGAATACTCTACAAGGGCGGGGATTCCCTGGAGATGTCAAGAAAGGTAGATACTGTTGTATTCGATAAGACAGGTACACTCACTGAGGGCAGACCATCTGTTTCCAGTGTTCTGTCACTCAATGAGGAAAGTGAAGAAAAAGTGATCGGCATTCTTGCGGCACTTGAAAGATCTTCTGAACATCCTGTAGGCAGGGCCGTAGTCGATTATGCAGGGTCGAGACGCATATCGCCTGTACAGGCCACCGTTGCAGAATTTGAGGCGATACCAGGATACGGTTTGCGTGGAAGGCTGGACGGTGTACTTTACTGGGCCGGAAACAGAGACATGTTAAAGCTTCAGAATGCTGCAGTCGCTCCGATCAATGAAAATGCCATCGAATCGGAGGAACAAGAAGGGAGGACTGTCATAATGCTTGGAGCCGGAAAGAAGGTCCTGGGTGCCGTTTCTCTGGAAGACAGAATCAGGCCGGGAACTATGGAACTGATAAAATCGATGTCTGAGATTGGGGTCGAGGCAGTAATGGTCACCGGCGACAACACATCAACAGCGGAAAAAGTCGCAAAGGAGATCGGTATAAAACGCTTCTTTGCCAACGTTAAACCAGAGGGTAAGGAACGGATTGTCAGAGACCTTCAAAAAGACGGCCATATAGTTGCCATGGTCGGAGACGGTGTGAACGATGCGCCTTCCCTGGCTGCTGCAGACCTCGGCATAGCGATTGGTACCGGAACCGACGTTGCGAAGGCTACAGGCGGAATTGTGCTGATGAAGGGAGATCCCAGAGATGTTCTCGTTGCTTTGCGGCTTGGGAGAAAGACATTTTCAAAGATAAAACAGAATCTGTTCTGGGCATTTGCCTATAACACCGTTCTGATTCCGATTGCAGGAGGCGTTTTGGTTCCCTTCTTCGGTCTTGGTATGTACACTTATCTGCCGATTGCTGCAGCGGTCGCAATGGCATTCAGCAGTACAACGGTAGTTTCCAATTCAATCCTGCTGCGCCGATTCAATCCTGCCGGAAGAATGTATGTGGCTGGAGCGGGGGTACCAGCATGAAATCCGGCGGACAGGAGACTGAATTCCCTGTTGTAGAACTTAGTGAAAGGTTACTGACTTTGATGAAAGCAAAATACGGCAAGTCAGTTCCAGTGGTTGTTTTGCTGAAGCTGGTTCAGGGACCGTGCAGAGATAACTGGTGCCAGCCTATCCGCAAACTCAAAGTTTTTTTCATGACTGGCAATGACCCCCCGCAGGGCACTGTAACTGTAGAAGTCAGCAGCGGAGTCAGAGTCTATATCGATAAGAGGATTTACAGTTCGGCGCAGAAGAACAGGGATCGAATAAACCTGGATTCGGGTCCTTTCGGCCGAATAAGGATATCAGGCCTTACGCCAAATTACTGATATCATTTTCATGGTTCGATCATGCTGAGCCACATCCCACTTTCTTGCGGAAATTACACAGCATGCCGATTGGAGGAAGGAGACCGCTTCTTTTGCGACTGTAGCCTCACCAGACCGGAATCTCTGCTGAGATGTATATTTGAAACAGTCTGCAGGTAAACAATGAAAGGAAACCTGCCAGTGCGGCCGGGAAGGTCCACGCTGCAGTGTCCAGGGAGCGAAACTGTAACGCATCGCTCATTGGCGACTCCAGTGTTTCTGTCTCAGTGAAGACCCCGTGCTGCGCAAAACATTACAGACGGGGGCATGTCCCACCTCCGCAGTCCGATGCCAACATGCAAACAACGGATAACTTTGCTGTCGACCTCCGAACTTTTGAATTAGTGTTACATGTCTCCCGCTAAAATGGGAGGTGATTGGCTTGAACATCCGTCATGCAACGCTTAAAAACACGAAACGAATAGGGGCGCTCAGCGCGAGGGTAGCCAAGTATGGCCAAAGGCGGCAGACTCAAGATCTGTTCTCGAAGGAGTTCCTCGGTTCAAATCCGAGCCCTCGCACCACGCGATCGGCTTTAGGCGTTTGCATTGCATTGGCAGTCTTGATGAGCGTATTGTGCAGATACTCATTCATCTGGCAGCTTGAAAAGTATTTCAACCCTGAGCTTCATTATGTTTTCTGTGAAACGTGCTTCCGGCGTTTATATGAAAAAAGTAAAACATTCAAAAATGCCTGAAATGCCGGATAAGGCATCCCCCAGGGCTAAGCCATATTACAGTCAGGAAGATGCAGAGAATATCGACTATCTGAGGGATGCCTCATTCCCGGGCCAGCCTCCTTATCTTCGCGGAATAACACCGGAAATGTTTCGGACAGAAGAATGGGAGTTGTTCTTGTGCGTCGAATCGCCGGATCTTGAGGGGGCGCGCAAAGAGATAGGTACACTAGCCTCAAACGGTATGACATCGTTTTCGCTATCGTTTGATCCTGTGATGGATGCAGCAACCACACGCCCTGCCCTGTTTGAATGGACCGGGGAGGACTACGCGGGCCTGCGTATTCGAACCGCAGGCGATTTCAGGTATCTTCTCAATTCTGTCAGGAGTCCGAACTGCAAAATAGGCTTTCATTCAGGCTATTCCGCACCGCAGGTAATGGCAATGTATATGTCATATTTGCTGTCCGGACGGAAAGGCCTTGGTAAGATGAAAGGCTTTGTAGAGAACAACGCATTTGAGGCTCCGTCGCTGTTCGGCAGCAGTAGACTGCGATTCCCGTTAGATTTCTCAGTCAGGATGTCTCTTTCCCTTATTGAATATCTGCTGAATGAGGCACCAGATTTTTCACCATTGACTATCAGTGGTTATAATCTGAGGGAATCAGGCTCAAGTGAAGCGCAGGAGATTGCATTCGTGGTTGCATCTGCACTCACTTATCTGAAGCATGCGGACAACGCGGGCATAGATGTTTCTGAACTGCTCAAAAGGCTGTCATTTGTTCTAGGTGCCGGAATGGATCTCCCACTTGAGGTTGCAAAGTTCAGAGCGGCACGGAGGCTCTGGTACAGTTCAGTCCGTTCACAATTCCCGGGTCTGGATGACGATCTGCTGCGATTCCGTTTCATTGCAAGGCCCCTGAAATCACTCCTCACCGATTCGGACACCGAAATCAATTCGGTGCGCTCAACAATTCAGGCGATGGCGGCTGTTCTTGGAGGGGCGCAGGGGATAGCTGTCGGGGCAGGAACACCTTATACCGATACCGCAGGCAGGAACATCCTTAGCGGCCTGATGATGCATCGAATAATCGCGAATGAGTGCAGCGTCACGGACACCATAGATCCACTAGGCGGCTCCTATTATGTGGAATCCATGACAAACGATATTGAAAAAACAGCACGTTCCTATCTGGTGAAGTTCCAGGACTTGGGAAGTTTTGAGACTGCAGTTGAAACCGGTGACGTGTATTCGGCGGTGCGGAAGAACTCGGAAAAGTTGAGGGATATGTTATCCTCCGGTGAAAAACTGGTTGTTGAACGGAATATTCTTGCTGCCCATAGGCGCGGGAAGCATCTAAAAGCTAAAACCGGGTCAAAGCAGTTTTACACTCCTACCGGAACCAGTGCAAATGATATCACGCGCGCGAAACATGTGGTCAGGCACGACAAATTTCTGGATGCAATATCCGACTGCGGCTCGGTCGACGTGCGACTCATCGGGTTACTGATAGCCGCTTTCCGCCATGGTCACACTCTGACCGACGTGTCAGATGCACTGTTTAAATTGTCCAAGAGCCAGGGTCAAAAGACCTGATTCTCCCTCTATTCGTTCCGTTGTTTAACTCCTGCGGGCGGTAACCTGTTTTTCAATCATGAACCCAACACCTGCCTTGACTGAAAAATCAGTTAATATAGCTGTGAGGCAGGATTATGCCGGATATCGCCAGTGCAATGATGAAAATGAAGATATACGTCACGGAGAAAAAGAACGAAATCCTGTAGAATTCTTTCCTGTTGTTACCTATGCCTTTGACTGAAAAATAAAGCAGAAATGCATTCATCACTGTTATTGTTGCAAAAAATTCGACTGAAAGATGTGAAACAAAATATAGCAGATAGGTGAAAGAGACAGTGGCAATGTTGAATGCCAGTGACCGGGCGGTGATCACGGACTGTTCTTTTACTGCTGGTCCGACCGGGATTTTTGCCGCTATATAGTCATCGCGATAATATATGGAAAGATTCCAGAAGTGAGAAGGTTGCCAGAAAAAGACGACAAGAAATATCAGTATTGGTATGATCCAGTAGCTTTCCGTATAGACGGACCAGCCACCGAGTGCAGGAATCGCGCCGGCAAGTCCCCCCCATACGACAGCCATGGAAGTCCGTCGCTTAAGATAGATGGAGTAGAATACGATGTACAGGAATGAGCCTATTCCGACAATTGCCGCAGTGAGCGGGTTTAGCAGTAGCGATGTGAGTACAATTGCGAGTGTTATCAGCGAAATGCCGAATGTAAGGGCATTCCGTGGTCTTATCCTGCCTGATGGTATGGGTCTGTCTGCAGTCCTGGGCATTATCGCATCTATGTCCCTGTCAAGATAGGAGTTTATGGCCGCAGAACCGCCAAGTCCCATGTAACCGAAAACTATCAGGTACAGCAGTTTTGTCAGCTGCAATGAGGGCCCGGCCGCCAGAATAAGACTGGCCGATGCAAGCATGATTTCTGCTGTTATAAGCCTGAACTTCAGCAGATCCACGTAGTCTGATATTTTTCCCGTGAGTTCGCTCTATTTGCAACTTACTAAAATACTCTCTGGAACCTTCTACTTCGCCCGAAGTGGTAAGTGTTCTCTGCTGCACTATTAATAATCCGTTTTTCCGTCCATTGCGGTAAAGAATAAGTCAAGTAGACTTATGTTGCCTTCGTGAAATAAAAGTGGGCAGATATGTTAGCGCAGCACTGACACTTCTACTGGGCATTGTGTACTGGCTGCTTTTTGCAGAATCAAACAATATGATATTCTACTACAGGATTAGCGTTTATCCTCTGCTTAAACAGACCGGGACTCCGAATCCGTTCTTTTTCTTTCACGCTAACAATCCTGTTTCCGTATATAACTCCGGCATTGAATGGTTTCCCACCGGCCACATCATACTCATGCTGCTGTTTGGAAATACTTTTTTCTCAGTGCTCATTACAACGCTTGTGGTCAAGGACACACAGGCGGCCTGGAATGCCCTGAAACCGGATGTCCCGGAAAACAACGTCATTCTCTGGAAGAATCCAGCTCTATGGATACTTCTTCTTACTGCTGTCATGTTTCTCTCCCCCCTCAGCACCCTCGGCGTCATGTTCGTGGAATTGGCCTACAGATCCTCTTTTCTTGAATACCTGTCAGTGCTTGCCGGTGACTACGGCTATATCACGTTCACATTTGATTCGGCAATACTCTACCTTCTCCTGCTCAGCTGGAGGAAACTACTGGCTGATCGCCGAACTCTGCGCTAACCGGCGTAATGTATTTCCCGGGGTTCGGTGTTTTCATCAGTCCGTTTTCTTGTCATGCATCCAATCGCATCCGTCATGGTCAGGGATTGTGGGCGGCAATCCAGGCCTGATACTGTGACGGACTGACGAAATTGAGTTTGGCCCACATCGTGGCATGTCCGAGACCGCAGAGTTCCGTGCAGAATGCTGTATAGTTGCCTGTCTGGTAAACCTTTGTCCATGCGATGTTCCAGACACCCGGAAACGCATCTATTTTTATCTCGAATGCAGGCACTGAAAATTCATGCATCACATCAAGGCTGGTAACTCTGAAAAGGATGGTTGTATTTGTCGGAAAGGTTGCATATTTTGACACATTGTAGCCGTTGGGGTACCTGAAGCTCCAGAACCACTGCTGTCCATAGACATCAATTACAAGCTCATTCTTTGCATTCTGGGGAGCCTGTTTTATGAAGTTTGTAGTCGGAAGCTGGTATATCCAAAGCCCGAAAAAGACGACAATCAGGAATAAGATGAGAAATGCAACATTTCTCGGCCTTCCTCTGGTGGACGATGGAATGATGCCGGGGTGTATCTGGCTGGGTGTATGCCTGCTTGGTCTCTCTCTGGTGGAAATGACCAGGTATATTATCCAGCCTATGAAGAAAGCGCTGGCAATGATTGCAACAGTCATGTAGAGATAAAATATGGAATACCAGACATTCGAAGTAACCGATACACCCGACGACAGCATCATCTGTTCCGTTATCATTTCAATCGTCCCTTTTCAGTTCAAATCCATCTTCCCATGTACATGTTCAAAAGCCACCACGCGCTTATCATGAGAGTAAACAGTATAAGCAGGAATATCACCAGGTTGTCTGTAACGACAAATGGTTCATCCTTCCTTTCATCTCCGTTGTCTGCCGTTCCTTCATTTGTCTCCTGGCTGCTCAATTAATTTCACCTCATACCATTGCGAAAACTCCTGTGAACACAATGCCCATCAATGCAATAAGGACCCAGAAATAGAAGAATGAGGCAAGGCTTGAATGAGCTGTACCGTCAGTCCTGTAGAAGTGGCTGCTTACTGCCTTTATTGAAAAGTAAATGAGCAGCGCGATTGCAGCGACTATGTGTGCCAAGTGTATAAAGTCGGCGCTGTAGAACGCGGAAAGTAACGGGCTGGCAGCCATGGCACCAAAGCCATCCCCTATTGAAGCCAGCTGCCCCCAGTCCATCATCACCGTGCCGACATAAATCAGTGCAAATATCAGTGTCATGATGAGCCCCATCAGCACTGTATCTCTCTTCTTGTTTCTTGCCCCCCATACCGCAGCATACATGCTGAAAATACTCGCAATAAGAACTGCAGCCGCAATTGCAAAATTTGAAGCGCTTTCTACAGGAGACGGCGGGTCGAGGTGGAAAAATGATATCTGAAGATTCAGAAACATCGTCGATGTTAAGAGTGTCATGAACACAAAAAAATCGCCTGTAATGAATACCCACATTCCCATTCTTCTGCTGTCCATTCCGCTGAACGGCCATGTCTCCTTATCCCTGCTTCCGTCCTTCTCAACAACAGGAAATGCGTCATAATAGTCGTCTATCATCCAGCCGAAAACGGCTATGGTAAAAATCATAAGACCTGCTGCTAAGACAATATTCCCGAAACCACCGATTGCTAGCGTGAGGCCGAGAAACGAAAGGGTGGCACCGAGCGACAGTGTTATAGGCCACGGGCTCAGGTGACTCCCGGTATGAACCTCTTTAACCCCTGGCTCAGGCGGAAGTATCATCAGCCTGCCGTCATTTACCCTTGTTCCCCCCTCAAAGTTGAATTCAGGGGGCGGTGAAGGGATCAGCCATTCGTATGACCAGGAATTCCACGGATTCTCGCCGGCGACGGCGCCGTGCCTGTATGAATATATTAAGTTTACCACAAGTATCAGTTGCGCAAAGCCAAAAAGATAACTGCCAATGGTTGCGAGCTGATTAGGGAGGGTAAAGCCAAGGCCCGCGGGATATGTGTAGTACCTTCGCGGCATGCTGTACAGGGCAAACATGGGAAAATAGAGGAGATTCAGTCCTATGAATGACGTGACGAAATGTATTTTCCCCAGTTTCTCGCTGTACATCCTGCCGAACATTTTGGGAAACCAGTAATACAGTCCGGAATAAATGCCGAAGAGTATTGTCCCGACAAATATGTAGTGGAAATGCGCAATTACCCAGTACCCTCCATTGAATCCGGAATCAAGCGTTATGGATGACAGGAAAACGCCTGTCGCCCCACCGATGATGAATGCTATAACCCCCCCGACTGTGAAGAGTGCAGGCGTTTCAGGGCGAAATGTACCGTCGATCTTGGTCGTCAGTTCACCGAGGACGAGCACGCCCGCCGGTATGCCGATTGTAAGCGTGTTTACGCTGGATACGTCAAGCCAGAACAGATTCGTTCCAGTCATGAACATGTGATGCATATAGACAGTAAGACTGAGCAGCGTTTCAGCTGCGAAGGTCGCAATCATCACTTTCTTTGTATAAATCGGCATACCTGAAAAAACGCTTGAGACATCGTACATGATTCCAAGCGCCGGCAGGAATACTATGTACACCTCAGGATGCCCGAAAAACCAGAACAGATGCTGCCACAGGAGGGCACCGCCAGCCTCGGACAGCAGTATGCTGCCTCCAACCGTCCTGCTTATCAACAGCAGCACGATGTCGGTGGCGAATACGGGAAAAGCCATCCACATCATCATTATGGTGAACATGATTGAAATTGTGAACATGGGCAGATCGAGCCAGCCGTAGCCCTTGGCCCTTTTCATGGTGATGGTGACTGCAAAATTGATCGTGCTCACTATCACAGAAACGCTTAAAAGAAGAAGGCCGAAAAGTGCGGCATCCTCGCCCAGCTGAGGAGAATATTTCAGCTGGTTCAGCGGCTGGTATATTGTCCACCCGCCTGCAATGGTTCCGCCAGGCATGAAGAAGCCCGAAAGAAACAGTATGCCTGAAAAGAGGTAGAGCCAGTAGCTCAGTGCGTTCAGTCGTGGAAAAGCCATGTCCTTTGCTCCAATCTGTATGGGGACAATATAATTGGCAAAAGCGAAAGCAAAGGCACTGATGAACCAGAAAACCATTATCAGTCCATGCGAAGTCACGAGCTGATTGTAGTAATATGCATTGAGAAATGTGTTGTTCGGGTAATAGAGCTGTGTTCTCATCAGCAGGGCGAACGAACCTCCCACAAAGAAAAACGCGAGGGAAGTAATGAGATAAAGGATACCCACGTCCTTGTGATTCGTCGTGAAGAGCCATCTCTTTATTGACTTGGCAAATTTGTTCGAGTACGGATTTTCGGTGTAATGCCCCATCAAATTACCGATCTCCCTTCCGGCGCTGTTAATTCAGACAGGCGCGATATGCCCACCCGTCTTTGCTGCACGACTAACAAACTTTAACATAAATACCTTGTGAATTTCGACAGAGGATCCGGTTAGTCTGCAATGCACAGTTTACTTCATTGCATGTGATCATTTCAAGGAAAACAATCAGGCCGGAAACACAATCATAACCACTTTCAGTTGTCCGGGTTCTCCAGTTTCTTGGGTGCTGAGCTCCTATCTCCTGCTGTTGTATTTACCGAAACAGAAATGGAAGGGTTTCGTACCGACGGAGCAGTCCTTGTAGTCTTCGCATCATGAATAGCATCAGCTTCCCGCAGCAGTATGGAAAGGGGTATTTCGTCCTCTTCCTGCGGGTAAGCCACATAATCCCAGAGGATAAGCGCATAACTGAAAATGAGCAGTATGACGCCCGTACCCATTCCCCAGAAGGTGCTTCCGTAGCCGGTGATCGGGAAGAAACTCATGAAGTAAACAATTCCTGCCGCAATTACAAACAATATGAACATTATGGCCATTGCGACATTCGGGTTCATTCTCCTTTCGTCGCTCTTGACGACAACTGCCCTGTCGGGTCTTTCGGCAAGAACCCTCTTTGCAAACAGTATAAAAGTGAGTCCTATCGGTATGATTATTCCAAGCGCGTAAACAGAAGGCTGGGACAAAGCAGCACCGATTGTACCGATGAGAGTAAGGCCGACCACAATGAGCAGTCCCGCAGTTTTTGGTGTAAGTTCCAGTTTCCTGCGATCGAGCATGAGCAATTTCGGAATACCGTATATGGAAACGAAGGCAATTACCAGAGGAGGCAGCATGATGCCCACCTGGGTGGAAAACGGCTCCCTGACACCTGCTGCTGTATATGCCCAGACGCTGAGCTGCACCAGGTATGTTATGAGCAGTATGCCTATGCCGATCCACAACGGTCTTTTATGGGGTGCCGTTTCTCGAGACCTGTCCAACCATGGCAGTGCCAGGAGGAAAAGGGCTGGAACCAGTCCGGCAAGCAATGATGCCACCGCAGGATTGTATGATGCGCCTGTCGGTGTGCTGAAATCAAGCACCTTGTAGAGGAAGAGAAAGAACCATGGAGGGTAAGCAGGTATTTGTGCAGCTGAAGGACTTGACGGAGGCGGTGCAGGCGCAGGCTGGAATAAAAATGGAACCCCGTTGACATTCGCCAGCAGATTTGGTATGAGCAGGATAATCCCCCATACCATCATCGTTACTGCAAGCGTATAGACAAAGTTTCTTGGCCACCAGGGATTGAATTTTTCCCATACCTTTTTTGGATAAATTGCGGGTACGGTTCCCTTGACCTTTTCTGAAGGCATCACTCCATTCTGCTCAAAGAGCATGAAGTGTATGGCAAAGAATGCGCCTATCAGGGCCGTCAGTATTACGTGGAAACCAAGCAGCCTTGTGTACTGGCTTATCGGAAGTCCGTTTCCGAATATGATGAAAGAAAGGGCTGTACCACTAGGCAGGGATCCCAGAATTCCCCTCGCCACGTCGTCCGCATCAATGCCGAGTATGTCGGCCGGCAGTGAATAGCCTGTGAATGCGGTGGCAAGCGTTAGTGCAAAAAGTATGATCCCGATAACCCACTGAAATTGCCTCGGTTTCTTGTATGCACCGTCAAAATAGTTACGAAACATGTGTATGTAGATGAGAAAAATCATTACATATGCGCCATAGAGATGGGAAAACAGTATTGCAGCGCCGAACGGTATGTGGTAAATCATGTATATTGTCTGGTTGTAGGGATCGGACGGGTAATAATTCAGCAGAAGGAAAAGACCGCTTATCACTTCATAAATCAGTGCGGCACCAACCATGGCTCCAAGCCAGTACTTCAGGCGAAACATGTAGTTGGGCATTCTGAATAATGGCTGCTCATTTATGTCGATAATTGACTTCATCGAGAACCTAGATGAAATCTCCTTGATCTTCTCCGAAATTTTATCCATCAGTTCCATAAGATTCCACTCAGGCCGGAAACGGATTTACTGTAGTCGAAACCTGTGTTGATGTGCCGGATACGGGTTCACCGCCGACAAGCGTGCTCACGTGGCCATAAACCGGGACACCTACTGCATCGCTTACGTAAAGGTAGTCGGTAGAGGAATCCCATTCAAGGACCATTGCAGGCAATGGCCTCTGTGTAGGTCCTGTCACCACCGATGCCCCATGATACGGATCGTATGTAGAACCATGACAGTCGCAATGTATCACGGCGGGAAGATTGGCCGCCTTTGCAGCCTGAAGGGCCGCCGGCGGCAGGAAGGCAGGTGGAGCCATATTGCTGTTCATGTATTCAGGGGGATAAAGATGAATTTCAGGCGGTTCGCAGCCAAGGTGCTGGCATATTGCGCTGTAGGAAACCACAGAACCCTTCGGACCTACTCCCCCCGGGAATTTGTATGTCGCACCGGTGAGCGGGATTTTCACATCTGTTGCCGCAATGGCAACAGGATTGTTGTTCGAATCTCCCAGATTCAGGACAAAATTTATTTCATTCTCCAGAGGATATTCATAGAGGGTGATGACAGGTTCATTCACGGGGATGGCCGATGCCTTTATCGGATTCCCGGCAGTGTCGACAAGCTGCATTTTTGCAAAGGACTTTGCACCTATAAGCGGGATCTGGAGACCGCGTACAGCGTCGAGCACGCTGCCTGCTGCAATGGCTCCTATTCCCCACATCATTCCCTTGATAAATTTGCGCCTGGACTCATCAACATTGCCGACGTTTTTTGTCAGATATCTGAAGAGGTACTCCTCACCTTCGCTGACAAAGAGTTCATCGCTGAACCTTGTTCTGGGATTCTTCATTGCTCCTGAAGTTTTTCGCAGGTAGTAAAAATCAGCAAGAGTCATCGGTGCAATTTTTCGAACAAATTCACCTGTCATACTTAATCTGCTCCCAATGTATCAGCACTCTTTATATTTATTTTTGCAAAACGCCGGTTGAAGTTTCGTTTGTTGCACATGCTCTATCCATCGGCAGAGCCTGAAAACTTTACAAGGGCTGTAGTGTTCCGCATCATTTCAGTCCGGCAGTAAAATCAGAACTGCCCTTTTTGCCGTCTTCGACAGATTTGCCAAGTGCTTCCGCGGGGATGAATTGCCTCCCTTCCATACCCTTCTTCGCAACTCTCTCCTTAAACCAGTGCCTTACATCATAAAAGAATATGTTGTCCACCGGGCATGCGTTGGCGCAGTCTCCCACACCTATGCACTTGTAGTTCCTGAACTCCCCTCCTTTTATGAAACTGCCAGGCATTGTTGTAAGCCCCACCGGGCATGCGTTGGCGCAGTCCTTTGTTTTGCACTTTACGCATTCGTACGGATCGCGTACTTTGAGACGCCATAAGCCGATGCGGCCTACGAACTGGTTGAACATTCCCCATGAACAGAAACCAGTCGAGACACAGCCGTATGTCCCCACGAACGGTATTGTTATGAATACTATGTACCACAGAAAATTGAGGTAGAAGGAATAGGCAAACATGAGTGGGTCTTCGCCGAAAATCGTGATGTTTGTCAACCTGACAGCATCCAGGTAGGATAGTGCCGCTGACGAAAGCATAGTTGCCCAGACAAGCGATGCAACTACAACATATGTTTTGGAGAGCCTGTTCCTGTGCAACTTTCTCGACAGTGAAGACTTTCTGTTGAACGCTTTCGAACTGTCATAGAAAGTGCCCTGATACATCAGGGCCGCCGAGCAGAACATCGAGCACACCTGCCTTCCGCCGAAGAGGAATGCAAGTATGCCGCTTATCAGGTAGGTAAGGCCAACCGCTATCAGAAAGGCGGGTGCAAGAGGGCCCGTGGTTCCAAGCCCCATATTCCAACCCAGAAACGCGGTTCTGGGAAGGTCTGAAGGAGACAGAAAAAAATAGGGGAAGAAAACAGTGTAAAGCGCATATGCTACAATGATCAGCGAGAGTCTTACCTTTGTTTCCAGTTGCCTGACTTTCCCAATCTGCATTACAACGAGCGTTCCCATTTCTGCTCCCATCATTATGTAGAACCACGACGAATTTGTTATAAGTGAAAAATAACGGATGAAATTGTAAATTGCTCCGCCGATAACTGCCGCGGGTGATCCGCTCAGAGCGGCCAGCTTAACACTGTTCAGGAACGAAATGCCGTAAAACTGAATGTCCAGAAGTGCACCCATGAAGTATTCCGAGACGAAGACAAGCGCAAGGAGCAGAAGCGTCCACCATGGCTCATCCACCCAGTTCCTCCTGTCAGCAACGTTGAACTTCCTGTGTTCAATTATGGCTTCAAAGAATATTATCATTTCAAAGACGAGGGACAGTCCGAATAAAATGTCGCTTCCTCCGGATCTCCAGTAAAAGAGTGAAGCCATCATAAATGAATAGAGCAGCAGGAGCAGTATTATATAATTAGAAACTGGTCTGTTCATCGACCGGTTCTTGTAGAAATAGTCGAAGAAGTAAATGATCAGAGTTATCATCGCCAGGCTGCCTGCATAGATGGAAAACGGCGTAAGACCAAGTGAAAAAAGTGCAGGCGGAGAGAGCAACATTATTATTCCCTGGAAAAGCAGTATGTTCCTGAGTTCATGCTTAATCCTCTTTCTGAAGTAATAGGTGGTAAGAAGCATCTCTGCTCCCATTGTAAGCGTAAACCAGTAAGAATTGAGCGTTTCACCGATTAGCGTTGTTGCCTGTATTGGGGCGCCTGCAGTTCGCATTACTATTGAGCCGGATATTATTGAAAATGAGAGCCCCATCAGTACTTCGTTCAGGAGCGCAAGGCCTATTACAGACCAGACAAAAATTCCAGAATACGAAGTCCTGATATTGGCCATGGCATTACCAGTGAAACCAGCCTGCGGGGGTGTTGTCCTCTTCTCATTTCCCTTTGTCAAAAATGCAAAAAGAATTGCCATGATACCCACGGGCATGAGGATAAAATTAAGGACAGCGGCAACTTCGAGGGTTGAAAGATCAGGTTTGTAGAAATAAATCGCCGCTCCTCCCAGCATTCCGGCCATCATGGAAAATAGGAAGAGAACGAGAGAATAGCCTGTTCTTTCCCTGACATTTGAGGCCCATCTAATCAGGGCAGCTATTATGTAAACCATAACAGCCGATACAGGGATCAAAATGAGCTCATACACGCAATATCTGAGCAGCTGTTATTAGATAAGTTTGGCGATTTATACCAGATATTCGGCAATTGCAAAACTGAAATCACTGCTAAACTATAATTACGTAATTTAGATATTGTCCGGATGGACCAGGCCATGGATAAAAAGCAAAAATCATCCGGCTATGTGATGGCTTCTGTAGGTGTTATTGGAACAATCGTATCTATTGCCGGCGGTAATCTGATGACAACATTTGCTTCTGTGCTTCTTGCAGAACTCGGAATCTATTCTATGATACTGAAATAAGGAATTTGCTTCAAATGGCGTGCTTCCGGAAAATGCGGGTGTAATTGTTTTGCCGGCCCATAATCGCATCCCTGCTTCCCCGGCTCCGTTCCAAACTACGGTGAGCGGGATGCCGATGTGGCCGTCCTGAAATCGACTGCCCGCATGTAGTTCATCTCTGACGGCATAGCGTAATCTGTGGCTTTCCCGAAGTCCCGATTACTCTGCCCGGATGAAAATTTCTGAAGAGGCGTATGGTATGCTGAAACGGCGGCCGATGAATTGCTTGCAGTAACGTTGAACCAGCCCCACATGCCGTCTTTGTAATCACTGTTCACCTCTGATATGTACTTATAATCACCAGTGCGATTGGCAGTAAAGTTAATCCAGACTGTCTCATTTGGGGCCGTTCCGGTTGTCGGATTTGGCGATGAGGCATTGGTGAAAACAGGTGTATAGTTCAGCGTTGTCGAATTTGTAACGTTTCCGGGAACCAGAATCCATGAATGGTTAGCTGTGGACTTGTTGGATACGGTAAATGCAATGCTCACCTTTGTGCCATTTGTCACTGTCATGGACGGACCGGGAACAGTTCCGTTGAAGGTGTGAGTCCCTCCGGATCCTGCAACAATTGAAAAGCTCTTGGTCAGGGAGGATTTAGTAACATTGGTCGAATTTCCCACTATGAATGAGCCGTACATCCCTGCCTCGAAGTGCCCGGGCACTTCGCAGATATACATATAGTCACCGGCCGTTGTTGCCTTGAAGACAACATTCACAGTGGCTCCAATCGGACTTCCGGCAGTCGGATTTGGTGTTGATGCATTCGCGAATACAGGTGTATAATCCGGCGCACTGACCTTTGCAACGTTGGACTGGACCAGTACCCATGAGTGCTGGACGCCAGCATCGCTGGCGACAGAAAATGTGAGCCACACCCAATCATTGAGCGGTGCTTTGAGTGTCGGACCCGGTGATGTTCCGTTAAAATTCAAACCTCCGCCGACGCCTGCCTGGACGTAAAGGTGAACGTAAGGGCTGGGCGGTGGCAGTTTTTGTCCCGGTTTTGACGGATGGAGGGTTGCGAAATCGTATGAAGCAAATGCCAGTCCCAGAACGATAATAACGATGCCGGCCATCAGAACGGTCTGCCTGTGCCTTTTCGCGGGATTAATCATCTTTGGCTTTTTGATCCGGGCACTTTCGTCTCCCTCCGCGGAGGAAACTGCCGCGGCAGCTGCCGCAGTTTCAGATCCTGACACTTCAAGGGCTTCATCCTGCGGTAGAGCCGTCCCTGCTGTTTCTCCGGCAGAGAATGTGGAATGCAACTGCCTGTACAGTTCGCCGGCTTCATCTTCTGAAAGCTGAATGGGATCTCTGTCACCTAGCCTTACTTCATAAATGTCCCGGCGGGTTACCTTTACTCCCTTCTCCTGAGATTTCGGCATTTTTACCGCCTCCTAATTTTCTCATTTACTATATACATTTTTAGACATATTGAAAAATTGAAAAATGATCCGTATACGGCAGCATCGCCAAATCGGGCTGTCTTTTCAAAATATTGCAAATCTCAATTCCTCTCCACTCCCAGTGTCGTCATAAGAATTACGGAAGGGCAACCCGAAAACCAAAACGCGAAGCACAATCTCTTCCCTTATGAAGTGTCCTGCTAGCCGAAATAACTGTTTCCTGATTTTTATCGTTGCTTCTACCGGGTCGTTGACGATGCGAAAATGACTCCGGTAATTCATCATGAAGCAGAGTAAACAGGAACAGGAAATGGATTGAAATGCGAAATGTCTATAAACAGGTGCTTTCATTGAGAAGGTCATAGCCTGAAGTGTCGGTGAAGCAATTGATAGGAAATGTCTGGGACTGGGCAATAATCATAGTGGTTGCATTGATCCTTTTTGGGGGTGCAAACAAGATACCTGAACTGTTCAGGTCTATTGGCAAGGCCACAGGCGAGTTCAAACGTGGCCAGATGGAAATCCAGAAGGAGCTTGAAAAGGAAGTCCAGACTCAAAAGGAAACTAAATAAAATTATCACCTGTTTAAAAAGCTGCTGAAGATCCGGCAGACTCTTCATGTTCCAGTTTATGTATTCTCCTTTTGGACTTTGCATTGAGGTTTTCGATTATTGAAGTCAACTGGACATAAATGAATCGGATCGGCTCTTAAGCACGTTCCTCTATCCCATGCAATGAATTGAATGAATTGATTTCAATTTGTGTCTATTCAGGAACGTGAATCAAAAAAGAACTGTTTCTTTTCAGCCGATGCGTTTTCAACCTTCCTGGCAACCAGCGCACCGGCAATGTACAGTCCGGAAAGTGTAAGCCCGATTATCGTTTCAATCAGACCGCCTGTTACGCCGGGTGATATGATGAGAGCAATTATGAATGAGCCGAGTACGCCCATCCTCCAATTCTCAAGCCAGAATTTTGACCCAACAAACCCAAACTTTGTCAGCGTCACCATTATCACCGGCAATTCAAACGAAAGCCCGAATGCAAACAGGAATCCGACAATTATTGTGATTACCGATTTGAAACTCAATGTTTCCTGTATGCCAAGGGAAACAATATACAGTTTGACAACCAGAAGGAGAACGGGTATTACTACAAAATAAGCAAAAGATGCGCCGGCGAGAAACAGCAGTATCGCCGGAATAATAGTCCACTTGATGTGCGTCTTTTCGCTCTGGTAAAGAGCGGGTGACACAAATTTCCAAAGTTCTATGAGAATGACAGGCATGGAAACGATTACGCTGAAAAGGAGCGAAACCTGCATGGATGAAAGAATCGGATCAAAGACGTTGACATTCAGCACCACCATTCCTTTTGGTATTTCGTGATAAATGAAATACCTGATCATCACAGTCGAAAAGCTATTTATGAAGCTGGGCACGATTACAGGCAATCTCCTTATTGTGAAATTGCCCAGGAAGGGAATGTCGAAAGCAAATGGTTTTATTGCTATGCTTGAAGGGCCAAAGAAAAGGAAAAATGCGGTGAAGAGAAGAATTGTGAAGATTATGCGTCTCATCCTCTTTGCAAGATCCTGCAGATGATCGAGCAGAGGTGTCGCATTAATCAATGAGTTTCCCGGAGTGCCTTCATTCATTTGTGCGATGAGAGCAACTCTGCAAACTATAAATGTATCTGTTTCAGGCTAAACACAGGCATCTGCAGGCCAGTTTCGAAAGTAATTATTCATCCAAATCGGGCAGCAAATTGCCAAACTGCCTTACGTACACATAAACGGCAATAGCGATAATTGAATTCATGAAAAATATCATCAGAACGCCGAGTATGATAAACTGGTCTGCCGGGAACGGGGAAATGGAGATGTCTTTGCTCGAATAGATTTCCGGGAATAATATGAATATCACTGAAAGTGCGCTGTCTCCTACGATCCATAATGCAAAGAGCACCGATTTTGACAGGGATGTAAGTTGTTCGACCGAAGAACCAACAAGAAATCCGGCAGCAAACATGGTGATTTCCTCGATGATCCTGTATTCATCCGAAGCTCCTGAAAGTGCAAAGGGGAATGGAAGATGCCAGATTGCGGCGAGAAATATGCCTGCAATGAGTGCATGCCTGACTGTTCTGAAAATTCGAAATGAAATCAGGAAACCCGCAACAAACAGTGCATAATGAGAAAACATGAAAACAACCGCGTTTGTTCCCTCGATTGCTTCGGTTTCCGGATTGACAGATGCTACTGTCAGTAACACGGCAGAAATTATTCTCGCAGCATATTTCGTAGGTCTTCTTTCCTCCAGATACATGTCCGGTTCACACATCGGATTCTTCGCGGACTGTCATTCGTCGGCTGCATTGTCTTCTATCTTCTTCCCAGATGACGGAGTCCACTGAAAAGAAGTGCAATAACAGATATTGGAAGTACGAAGTAAAGTGCGTAAGCAAGCGCAACCCACATCGGAACAAGCAATGTGGCAGAGGAAAGCGGGCTCAGTGTAAGAAGAAGCACAGGCAGCGATATGCAGCAGGAGGCTCCGCCGACAACACCTGCTGCAGGATAAACTACAGAACCGCCAACCCTCCTAAGCGGCTGTCTCAATCTGCCCAGTCTTTCGATGTGCACTGTTACCAGCATCCCTATCACGATGGCAGAATAAAATGAAAACGGACCCCAGTCCAGCCCGAAGTAGGGCGGTATGTACACAGCAAGACTCGGATTCAGAGCGATCTGCAGCAACGCATTGGCGAGTGTATGGGGGAAAAATGCATTACCGAGGACAATGAAACCGCCCAAGCTGCTGTTTGAAAAACCTGGAGAACCAAATGTCAGAACAAGTATGTTTTCGACAACAAGCCCATAGATCAGGAGATGAATGATCAGGTAACCCGGGAAGAGGAACAATGCCCATCTCTTAACCCTGACTATTGCAACAAATCGTCTCAGGACGTTGTTGAACAGGTACCGGAAGGTAATCAGTGAAACGGAAATCCAGAAAAGCAATGCAACGACTGCTGAAATTACCGATGGCAGGTCTGCATTTCCCGCACCGCTGTAGCCTATAAATTCAGTTGCATACCAGTATGAAAACAGCAAAACAGCCGCAATCGTAAGGCCAACCAGAACGGGACCGTAATCAGCATCTCCGTATTTCTCAAATCTTGCCGTCACACCACCCCTCGGAGACTGATCTCTCTATCAATTGCTTCTCACACTCCGTAAGCGCCGGGGTGTAAAACTGAAGGCAGCGTATTTTCTGTCGCCTCATTACGCCGTGAAGCTACTTCAAGCGTTTTAATATAGTTAACGCATATTCGAAATGGGAATCCGGACCGCACTGTCGGCGCCAGGCAAATGTGCCGTCGAAAAGCAGGTGCACGCAGTTGCGATTGCGCGACATTCATGAGAAGTCCGTTCCAAGAGCTAAATGGCCCTCTTTTCTGTTCAATTAGAAGATATTTTCTGCATTGACTGAAGAACTGTGCGCAATTGCCATACCGTCGACAGTTTGGTTGCACTTACCTTCAGCGGCAGCCATTCATCTATCATGCTTTCAGGATGCCTTACAGACGGCAACAGAAGGTGATTGTGTCCCTGGGACAGGCGGATAGAGCATCTAATTCAGGAAACGGAGACACGGGAGCGGCGCTGCCGCAGGTATCATTAATGTTTTGCAGGCAGGTACATACGAGATGCCCAGGAGGAAGGCGGCATAAGGCATGCCGGAGTTCCGCGCAAAAAGAGTGTTCACTTACCTATTTTTATCCCGATGTGCATAGACCGGATGGTACAGATGAATTTTCAGCTCAATGAAGAACATGAGATGGTCAGGGAGACTGTCAGGAAGTTCGCCCGCGCAGAACTTGCACCTGTCTGCGACAGAATGGATGCTGACGATTACTTTCCCGAGGATCTTTTCAGGCAGCTAGGTTCACTCGGAATGCTTGGTATAACCGTGCCCACTGAATTTGACGGTTCTGGTCTCGACTATATTTCTCAGGCAATATGCCTTGAAGAAATTTCAAGGGTTTCACCTGCTTTCGCACTTTCAGTCGGTGCCCACTCGAATCTCTGTCTTGATAATCTATACCGCAACGGGAGCAAACAGCTGATAGACGCATATGTTCCCAAACTCGCAACAGGCAAAATCATAGGTTGCCTCGGACTAACTGAACCGGATTCTGGTTCTGACTCGCTGTCAATGAAGACGGTAGCGCGGAGGAAAGGTGAAAATTATGTTATCAGCGGTTCCAAGACTTTTATAACAAATGCGCCTGTCGCAGATGTCTGCCTTGCATATGCCAAGACTGCTCCAGAAGCGGGAGACAGAGGTATCAGTGCTTTCGTAATCGACAGCGGGACTGAAGGATTCAAGAGAGGAAAGAAATTCGATAAAATGGGGATGAGGGGGTCTCCAACCGGCGAACTGTTCTTTGAGAACTGTCATGTTCCGTCGGATCATCTGGTCGGAGAGGAGAATAAGGGCTCGTACATAGTAATGTCGGGGCTCAGCATCGAACGGGCAGTTCTCGCCTCTATTGCTCTTGGCATACAGGAGGAAATGCTGGAGATTGCAGCGAAATATGCAAAGCGGAGAAAACAGTTCGGGACACCGATTTCGGAATTCGAGATGATACAGGAGAAAATTGCAGAAATGTATGTTGGAATCGAATCCAGCAGACTGCTGATATACAAATCGCTGAGCGCATTGCAGAAGGATCGCAGGAGCAACAAGGAAGCTGCTGCTGCCATATTGTATTCCGCCGAGGCGGCCACAAAGAGCGCCCTTGATGCCATACAGATTCTCGGCGGATACGGTTATATGAAGGAATTCAGGGTTGAAAAATTCATGAGGGATGCCAAACTGCTTGAAATAGGTGCAGGCACTACAGAGATAAGAAAAATAATCATAGCGAGGGAAGTGCTCAGGGATATTGAATAGCTGCAGCATGTTAATGAAAACCGGTTTCATTGAAGCATGGCATTGAATCTCTAGGTTCAGGACAGAATATGCAATTCGTTTAATAACCAAATTGTTATCTTCGCCACGGTGATTAAGATAATCGGGGCTGAAAACAGGAACGGTGTTGACAATTACAAATTCAGCAGAAAGGTGTATCTCGTCTCCGGGGGTGTGACCAAGTTTGCAAAGGCACATCCCGAGATGGATTTCAGGTACATGGTCAAAGTGGCTTACGATTACGCCATGAACGACATTCCCTCGCTCGAGAAGAAAGATATCGACGGATCAAGGATTTCCTATTTTTCGGATCACTTCGCAAGACAGCTCAAGGCAGCAAGCATGGTCCAGGATTATCTTGGTCTTAACCCAAAAGGCAGCATGCGCATCGAATGGGGCGGCGCCACCGGCGGTGAGGTTTTCCAGGCAGGTTTTGAGGCTGTCGCATCGGGCAGAATGGATGTATGCATGGTAGCAGGCTTCGAAACAATGTCAAGGGTCCAGACTTGGAAGGGCAATGAATTCATTGCGCTTGCGTCTGATGTAAACTATGACTTCCCGATAGGCGGCTTCTATTCGGGCTATTACGCGCTGATGGTAACCAGGCATATTTACGAATTTATGCGCAGGGGAAGGTTTGCGAATGTCAGGGATGAGAAAGAAGCCCAGAAGCTGGCAATAAGGGAAGCATCCAGAATTCTTGCGATGGTTTCGGTGAAAAATCACCTGAATGCCATGCACAATCCCTATGCACAGTATCCCAAGAAACTCAGCGTTCAGGATGTTCTCAACTCAGAGATGATCTCATATCCCCTCACAAGGGAAATGATATGCACAATGAGCGATGGCGCAGCGGTCGCGATTCTCGCAAATGAGCAGGAAGCATTCAGACTTTCGGATCATCCCGTGCTGGTTAAGGGTGTGGGATGCGGAACTGACACGATGCGTCTTGCGGACAGGCCGTTCGGAAAAGTTCCAGTTATGAAGCATGAGAGTGAATCATCCTATGAAACGCTCCAATATCCCGGTGTTCATTCTTTCCGTGCCGGGAGGGCGGCATCCATTGAAGCATACAACTCAGCAGGCATCGACAATCCCCTGGACCAGCTGGACTTCATAGAACTGCACGATGCATATGCATCGTCCGAAATACAGACATATGAAGACATGGGCCTCTGCCGATACGGCGAAGGTTATGACTTTGTTGAAAGCGGAAAGCCTTTCCTTTCTGACATGGATTATGGTTTCCCTGTTCCGGAAGCCGGCAGAATACCGGTCAACCCTTCGGGCGGACTGATAGCATGCGGTCATCCTGTCGGCGCCACCGGACTCATGCAGGCAGTCTTTGCGTTATGGCAGCTGCAGGGAACAATCGGCAAACATTTTGGCAACAGTAGACTGCAACTGAAGAATCCGAAGATGGGGGCAATACACTCCCATGCGGGAACAGGCAGTTCTGTAACTGTTTCAATACTTGAGGCGGTGAAATAGATGGCAGCAAGCTCCGGGAAACAGCCGAAAAAGTTCGGCAGATACAGAGATGTGATGAAAGAGGTATTCAGGCATGGAGCAGCTATTTACAGACAGGGAAAGTCCGGCGAGCAGCTGGTCATCAGATTCCCTTATTCAGTCAACTATATACACAGCTATGCTAACGACTCCAAATTTTTCCTCGGTCTCGCGCAGGGGAAACTTTACGGATCCGAATGCGCAAAGTGCGAGTATGTATATGCAACACCGAGGAGCCACTGCATGTTCTGCGGTTTGCCGACTGCCTGGAAGCGCCTTCCGTTAAAGGGGAGGGTTCATTCCTGGACAACATGCGAATTCGGAAGCGAGGCATTTCTCAAGGAAACACCTTACAACCTCGCACTGATTGAGTTTGATGGTGCAGACAGCCTTTTCATGACAAGACTGAAGGATTGCAGGAGAGATGAAATATACGTCGGAATGCCGGTCGAGGCGAAATTTGCAAAGAAACCGGAATACCTGGTAAGGGACGTGTGGTTTGTTCCTTCAAATTCAAAAATGCTCACAAAAGGAAAAGGAAGGAAGGACCGGCAGGCGGGCCGGCACCGGTGAAGGTCAATCTGCCTGCTGTGTAGCCTCTTTCCTCAGGGGCAGGCCGGCTCTTTCGATCAGCTCCGGTATGATATGTTCCCATGAGACGGTCATTATGTGCACTCCCTTCAGACCGTGCATTTTCCTGAGCTTTTCTATTGTCTCGACTGCAATTTCGATTCCCGTCTCTTCCGGAGAGGAAGATTTCTCCATCCTTTCGACGATTTCGTCAGTGACACTGATGCCATGAACCTGCTCCCTGAGATGCTTTGCCATTTTTACCGACCTGATTGGCATCAGCCCGGCGATGATCCCGACTCTGTCAGCTATCCCGCAAGAATTCATGTCCCTCATGAAATCCTCGAAGAGCGCCGTATCAAACACAGGCTGGGTCTGAATAAATTGCGCGCCTGCATCCACCTTTTTCCTTATCCTGTCGATTCTGACATGACTCTCCTCTCTGGATGGTGATGCGGCGGCGCCGATGAACAGCTCAGGCGGGGCATTCAGCTTTCCACCGCCCAGAAGAAGAGATTCATCCCTCATTTTTCTCAACGTGCCTATCAGTGCTTCCGTCGGTATGTCATAAACTGCCTTTGCCTCTTTTTCATTTCCGGCGGAAGGCGGATCGCCGTACAGGCAGAGAACGTTGCGTATCCCAAGTGCAGACGCTCCAAGCACGTCGCTCTGCAGTCCGATCCTGTTCCTGTCCCGCAGTGTTATTTGCATTATCGGTTCAATCCCGGCTCTCATGACTATCAGGGAGGATGCAAGACTCGACATTCTCACCATGGCGCTTGTGCAGTCGGTAAGATTGGCAGCATCCACATAATCCCTCACAGCCTCCGCCTTTCTGATCAGCGGTTCGGGGGACGCCCCCTGCGGAGGTCCGAGTTCGCATGTTATGACAAATTTTCCATTCTTCAGAAGAGACTGCAGTCTTCCTTCCCTGCTACTTCGTCCAGTTATCCCGCCGTCTTCCAATTTATCTCTCCCTTGTCATTTGGCATGCGAAAAATTTTTTGTCCCTTCAGCTTCCTTCTCCTTCTCTATTTTCGACAATATCCTGCCTGCAACTGCAACCTCTGTTCCAGCGAGACCGACGGAAAGGAAAAGCGATCTATCCTCGTCTTTCCTTCCGCCTCCGTCAACCAAATCCGAAAGGTCGTAAATGCTCTCCCTTCCCCTTTCATCTATGAAGAAAAGTGAACCGTAGTCTTTCAACTGCTGCGCCGAATCGGAAGCAACTATTTCAGACGTAAGCACAGTTTCAGGCTCAATCTCATGCGATTCCCTGAATTTACGTCCCATGCAGGAAATGTGCTGCCCCGGTTTAATCCAGCTGTTCCTTATCACGGGAGTGGAAGATGTGGTCACAGTGAGCACTATGTCAGACTGTGAGACGGTCCCTTCCGCCGTCTCCCCAACGCTCAGCTCAATGCCCAGATCGTTCATTTCATCCCTGATACCCTGAATGTATGTTTTTGCATGTTCCGGGTGGAGGCTGAACACAATTATCTTTTCAAGCTGCCTCATCCTGGCAATATAGGGAACAACTGATCTCGCCTGTTTCCCGCTGCCGATAACCCCCAGGATCCTGGAATCATGCCTTGACATGTGTTTTACGGCCACGGCGTTGATCGCTGCCGTTCTTACCCTTCCAATCGTTTCACCGATGAAGATGCCCGCTAGAGAACCGTCCATGCTGTAGACTGCAGTAACCTGCGGATCTTTTTCTTTGATGCCGAACGTCGAATAAACGCGGAGTCCAATCAGTCTTTTTCGCTCGCTTGCACCTGCAGTAACCACAAGCTTTCCATCAGATGCCTCGCATGTGAAACGGGGAGGAGAAACAACCTGCCCCTTCTTCTTGTCACGGAAGAACTCCTCCACTTCGGCGACGATATCTCCGATCATGTCGTCCCTTGAAACAAGTTCCTCGATATCGTCGTCTGTGCAAATGACAAAATCCCCTTTCATTTATCTCCACTCTTCTTTACGCTAGCTCCTTACACAAATAAATACCAATGCAAATGGCAATTATAATCTTCATTACTTGTGTGGTTTTTATTCTAATCAGAATTAATGCCCTGTTTGCTTTTCTATGCCTTCTCTACACGCTTATTATGAAACGCGATGGAATCGCGGCAAGATTCAGCGCCTTCAGCCCCCCGTTCCTGTAAATGGCAATTCTGCCCTTCACCCCAATTACCTCCCCTTCATGGAAGCCTGTGATGCTGACGTAAAGAGGGGCGCTCTCCAGCGGCTGTGCCATAGGATACCCGTCGAGTACCTCAAGGCCGGAGCATCTCAGGTTGAATCTTTCTTCGAGCTCAGCGCTTATTCTGCTGTAGCCTGCCTCAACGGCATTATAGTCAATTGCAGCCTGGAGCTCATTCAGTGTGTCGCCGTACCTGTGTGTCTGTGAAATTCCAAGGTCATGGCTTATCTTCTTTTCCATTTCTCTCGCGGCTTTCCTGGATCGGAATCTGCCGGCAACCATGTACGCGTCCGCCCCCTGCTCTATCAATCTCTCCCTGATCCTTGTGGTGCTTGTCATTCCAACCTTGATTTTTCCTCCGTAAAACGCCAGATAAACGGAATGCTCTCTTTTGCACAGATCCCAGTTGCATATTTCGCCGTCACATATCGGATCGAAAAGGCACTTCTGTATGGGTATGAGCGTCCTGCTGCAGAAGTCGCATTGATCCATGTTTTCCACATGCCTGTTGAGCGGGCACGGTCTGTAAGCGCCGTTCCTGAAGCTTCCGACGCATTTCTGCTCTTCAGTGACAGTAAATGAAAACCTGTTCATTTCAAGCTCCCCCAGTGCATCGGTTTCACAGGAATATACTTCAAAATGGGGCTCGAATCCTTCCCAGTAAAAGGAGATCGCATGACTTCTGCTGCCTTTGTTGATTGCAAGGAGCCTGTCAGCAGTAATGAACATGGGTTACTCCATTCACAATCCTTTATTTGTCCTTAACCTGAAGCTGACAGTAACGGTGGTTAATCTGTTTCCGCTTCTTTATCTGTATCTTCGTCGGGCACAATTATCTCCTCTTCGCTCATTATTCTGAGGTACTTCGGAGGCACTTCCTTTGTCAGGTAGACTGTCTTGCCGGCCCTCTGAATGGCCCCGTTTTCCTTTATCATCGCGGACGCATCAATTTCGATTATTACAGGCTTCTCCGTCCTCACTCTTCCTGCTGTGAACGCATCCGCAGATGTCTTAGAAAGGTGGACCATGCGCCTGTCCGCCGGCTTAAGCCCGTTTTCAGCAAGTATGGACGCCTCCTCCTCCGTAGCAGGGTAATAGAGGCGGTCCGGTATGTTATCCGTAGGCAGATCCAGCTCAATATCGAATGAATGGCCATATGTGGCTCTCATTCTGCCGTTGCTGAACTGGTATCTCCCTTTCGGGTCAGTCTCAATGATTGCTACGATATGGTGCATTCGGAGCCAGTGCAGCCTGGGCTGACGTTCAGTCATTGCTGAAATGAATGATCTTACATCAACCCAGCCATGCTCGTCCATCTGGAGGTTGAAGCGCTCGGGAAAGTGTCTCAGAACACCTGCCATGCTCCGGCCAATGTGTTCAAGTTCTCTGTCACTCATAAGAAATTTGCCTTCCGCCTCGCAAACAGGGCACGCTTCGCCCCTGAAATAACCGTGTTCCTGACATTCTCTGAGCATCTTATCCGGGGTTGCTATAGTGTGGCTATTTAATACTGTTTTGTCTGAATGAATTATGCTTCCCTGTTGCGCAAGTGAACGCGATTTTCCGTCGGTGTGTATCCACTAACCAGGATGGTTCGTTCCGGCAATTATGCGTCTTGTCCATGATTTTACGACGTTTCTCATGAGTATGGCTGTTGTAACCGGGCCAACTCCGCCAGGTACTGGCGTCAGTGCCGCCGCCACTTGAGAGACTGAGGCGAAATCAACATCACCTGTGATTCCGCCGGAGAACAGTCCGTTTACTGTTCTGGAAGCATTGATCCCGACATCGATAACCACTGTTCCTTTTCTTACCATTTCTCCTGTTACAAAATGGGCTTTTCCTATTGCCGCCACCAGAATGTCTGCAGTTACCGTTATGGATGGCAATTCAGCTGTCTTTGAATGACAGACGGTAACTGTTGCATCGCCCCTCTCCCCGTTAACGAGGAGGAGAGATGCAAGTGGTTTTCCCACAACCAGGCTCCTTCCTATGATGACTACATGTTTGCCGGAAATCTGCACATTTTCTCTGCGCAGTGTCTCGACCACTGCCTCCGCCGTGGCAGGCGAATATAGAGGTTTTCCTGAATACAGCAGGCCACGGCTGTGCATAGACATGCAGTCCACATCTTTTGACGGTGAAATATGAGCTGCTATTCTGTCGGCATCAAACCCTGGGGGGACCGGTGAATGAAGCATTATGGCATCTATCGCGCCATCTTCTGATGCCATGTCCGCGAACTCAATAATTTCATCCTCGGACGCACTCCTGGAAAACTGTTTCAGTTTCAGCTCTATGCCAAGTGAGTTTGCTGCCCTTTGCTTCTGTCTCAGGTAACTTTCAGATGACGGATCCGAACCTATGGTGATTGAAAGAATGGCAGGTCTTCTTTCAGACCTGGCGTTTTTCAGTTTTTCCCGCGTTTCAGAATTGATTGATGCCGCAATTCTTCTTCCGTCAATTATTCTGGGTGGACTCATTTTCACAACTCAATGTCTGAAGAGCCTTATTCCGGTAAAAACCATGGCTATGTGATGTTCGTCTGCGGCAGAAATGACCTCATCATCACGTATGGAACCACCGGGCTGGATAATCGCCCGTATTCCTCCGTTTGCAGCTTCGTCTATACCGTCCCTGAACGGGAAAAATGCGTCCGATGCGAGGACACTGCCTCTGGCCTTTCCCCTGCTCTTCATTATTGCAAGTTTTACGGCATCGACCCTGCTGCTCTGGCCGGTTCCCATTCCAACGGTTACCGTTCCGTCCGCAAGGACTATTGCATTTGACCAGAGGTGCCTTACAACCCTGTTAGCGAAAATCATCGAATCTATGTCTTGGGGAGTTGGTTTCGTTTCCGTAACCACTTTTAAATTTTCCAGCCTGATGTCGGGAGCAGCGACTTCCTGGACGAGGAAGCCCCCGGAGATCCTTCGCACATCCTTTTCTGGTTTATCTGTATATCCGCCTATACCCGGAAATGTAAGGATCCTGAGTCTCTTCTTACGGCGGAGCACTGCCAGTGCATCTTCATCATAGTCAGGAGCCAGAATGACTTCAACAAATTTGTTTGACAGATATTCCGCGGACTCTCTGCCGATCGGTTTGTTCAGACCAATCACAGAGCCATATGCAGACAGGGAGTCAGCGTCATACGCGGCCCTGAGTGCATGCTCGGCACTGCCGGCCGTTGCAACACCGCACGGATTTGCATGTTTTACGACTACACAGCTCGGTTCGGTGAAGTCGCGTAACAAGTCAACGGCATTACTGATGTCCAGAAGGTTGTTGTAAGAGAGACTTTTGCCTGAGTCTACAGCAGCGTTGAGAACGGAACTCCCGATAAACGGAACAAAATACGACGCTGCCCTCTGGTACGGATTCTCGCCGTATTTGAGGTCTGATTTCTTCCTTCCTATCATTATCAGGCGATCAGGAAAAGGACTGGATTTAAAGCGATCCCCCAGTACGGTGGAAATCAAACCGTCATAGAATGAAACACTCTGAAACGCCTGCACGCAGAGTTTTTCGAGCATTGTTTCGGAAACAGCACCACCGAATTTTTCCATTTCCTCCGCCACTGCCTTATACTGTTTTATGTCCGAAACCACTGCCACGTGAGAATAATTCTTTGCTGCTGCCCTTGTCAGAGAAATGCCGCCAATATCTATGTTCTCCAGCAGTTTATCCAGACCTTTTTCTCCAGATGCTATAAGATCCTCAAAGGGATAGAGATTGGATACCACCATGTCGAAATGAGGGACACCCAGACTGTCAAGCTGCTCTTCATCCTCCCTCCTTTCAGGTCTGGAAAGTATGGCTGCAAATATGGCGGGATGAAGTGTCTTTACCCGTCCTTCAAGAAGAGAGGTAAACCCCGTTATTGATGAAACCCTCTTTACAGTTATGCCGGCTTTTTCCAGGAAGTCAGCAGTCCCGTCGGTAGCAAACAGCCGGGCGCCAAATTTATTCAATAGAGCTGAAAACTCCTTTAAACCTTGTTTATCATGAACGCTGATTATCGCGTTCTTAATCTTAAGCGAAAAATCACCTCTCAACTCCGTACAAAGTTCCCGTCCGTCATTAATTACTGGCATTTAAACGTTATTTGGATGCCCAGTATCTCCGATCCTTTTTATGTTGCCGATAGGCATGTCTGACTGGATACTTTTGCAGGATACGAAGTAAACGCCATCCGCTTCGCATTTCAAACAAC